>JAJAYU010000282.1 GCA_026786125.1 Chamaesiphon sp. | reverse complement strand
CGCTACTAGTGGTTCGGTTAATTTGGTGGTTTTTAAAAATTTTGCGGCTGTAACGCTGATTCTATCTGAAGCAGATCTTAGTTTTTGCACCCACATTGATGGCGGGAGTTGTGGTAATTGCTTGGATAACTGCTGACAGAAGTAGGCGATGTCAGACTCAATTCTGAGCGAAACGAGATGACTCGGATCGTGACGTTCGCCATCATTGATGACGACAATATAATTTCGGGGTGGATGCTGCTCGATCCATTTCAACCATCGCGATGAAACGATTCTCGTGCCAATTTGAATGATCGTATCAATCTGCTCTAATTCTACCGAGATATCTGTAAGTAATAATCGATCGAAGTAATGGATCAGGTTTGGAAAATCTGTTCGTAATCTCAAACCCGACTGAATATCTGCAAATACTGCCCAATTCAACCCCACGGCTAATTCGATGACTGCTTGAATCTCTGCTGTAGATTTTAACTGTCCGACAACCAATACTCCTGTGGCGGTAGAGTGGATGATTTCAATCAGGGAATCAATTTCGACAGCAGTAGGAATAGTTAATTTAGCTGCATAACGAGTATAAGCCGTTGGCGGAGCCTCTCCTACGGAGAATCGACTCTCGTGCCACTTCGCCAAACTCCCAGGTATTTCTATCGGTGCATCTGTAGAGCCAAAGGGTTCCCGAAACATGCAATTGAGCTGTATCACTCCACCTGGAGCTTGTCGGGATTTCGCTACCGCCAGATTGATCGTTGTCAGCACCACATTAGGGCTAATTTCCGCTGTAGGGCAAGGTAAATCGAATTGCCAGTTCGGATAAGATCCATACAAATTAACCTGATCTATCGTCTGATTTGCCCACGTCTGACGCAATTCCGGTGGTCGATCGGCAGATAAGATAATTAGAGGAAGATGATCGATCGATGCTTCAATCACAGCAGGTAAATAATTTGCCGCCGCCGAGCCAGAGGTACAGATTAACACTGCTGGATTTCCAGTCGCGCGCGCATATCCCAGCGCATGAAAAGCAGCAGCTCGTTCATCTAGACACACGATCTTCTGTGCTTGTGGATGTTGAGCTACTGTAGCAGTCAATGGTGTCGATCGAGAACCAGGCGAAATGACAAAATAATCAACGCCATTTCGCACCAATTCTTCAATGATTAAATATCCCCAAAGTTGATTCATTTAGTTGCTAAATACTTATAAGTTGAGTGCGTTGGGTTGTCTCATCAGATCGAGATTTCCCAACATCCTTCAACCCAACCGACAGATCTAGTATCAACTACTTGTACTGTTCGCGGTAGCGGAGCGTTTGCCCTAGCAATAGCGTCTGCCTTAGCAGAGCGTAGCCGTTCGCGTAGCGTCTCCGATAGGAGAAGAGAAATATCAATTATCGAAGGCTATTCATCTCCAGCCATTGCCGAGCGACCTTGCTTGCCGAGGCGAACTACCAGGAAGTAGACTAAGTAAAGGGTATAGCTAATTAAACCCAGGATACCAAGGAAGCTGAGAAAATCTGGATTGGAATTGGGATGAAAAAATTGATAATACAGCCAGGATGGTTTAAACCATGCTTGACAGTAATCTGTTTTGGCGGTGCTAAAAGCACATGACAGAAAGGGGATGGTCGCGATCGCCCCCAAGGTAGAATAGATCGTAGTCGCCCATCTCCAAGCCAAAAATCCCAATTTGAGTGGACGGGGGGGTAAATCGGTAATCTCGTCATTTAGATCTGCCCAAAACCAGAGTGACAGGGGAATCAAGGCTTGCGCCACGAAAGCCGCTGCAAAACTAATTGGCATCGAACCGATCGCCAAGTAGACTGAGATTGCGAGTAGACTAGATACCCGCCAATAAATAATCAGTAAGCTCTGGATTGCGGTGGCTTTTTGAGCAAATGCCCATAATAAGAGAATCAGTGGAATTAGCACTGTAAATATTACCGCTACTCGGAAATCCATCCAGATTAACGGTTCAAACCATAATTGAGATTGATTAGGCATGAGATAGATCTAAAAATAGGTAGTTTGCATCTGATTACTGGTTAGCTGTTTTTTCCAATTCAACAGATTTTCCTCACCAATCTTGACATATATTCCACCGCTTCACTCAATTGCTAATTTAATCTAAAAATAAACCTGTAGTTAGGATTTTCGATGATTGGACAGGACTCGATCGCGTGTCCGCTCCACAAGGGGGATAATGCCCGTACCTCCGCTGAAAATGTCGTGGAGGAGGACATAGAAGCAAGGCATGATGAACAGCGTCAGCAGGGTAGCTAAGGTCAAGCCAGAGAAGACCACCACACCTAATGGCTGGAGAAATTCTGACCCTTCGCCGATGCCCAATGCGAGGGGAAATAGTCCCAATACGGTGGTAATTGTGGTCATCAGAATCGGGCGCAGGCGTTGAGGCGCGGCAGTGATGATGGCTGTATGTCGATCGACTCCTGTTTCTTCCCTGATTTGGTTAGCTGTTTCCACCATAATGATCGCGTTGTTGACGACAATCCCGACGAGGAGGACGGCACCAACGACTACGGTAATTCCCAGCGCGGTTTGAGTCACAAATAAGCCTAAAATGCCGCCGACTAGTGCTAACGGTACCGTCAGCATAATCACCAGTGGATCGATCAATGAGTTGTATTGTACTGCCATGACGACGAAGACGAGGAAGGCGGCTAAACCTCCCAGGGAGAACAGCGCAGCTTGAAGTTCTTGATTGGTTTTTCCGGCATAACTGGGGAGTAATGTCACACCGTTGGGTAAATCGAGGCTAGAGATCACTTGCTGTACTTCTGCCAATGCGTCACCCAGATTAGCCCCTTTATTTAAGCTGCCAGCAATGAGGAATACCGGACGCTGGTCGATCCGTTGAATTTCGCCTGGGGCTTGTCCTTCGGTAATTGTGGCAACATCGCTCAATCTTACTAAGGCGTTGTTGGCGACAAATAGAGGCAGTTGCGCCAACTGGGACGGCTGTTTGAGTAGATCCTCATTTAACTGCACCCGCACATCTACCAGTCGCTCTTTGCGCTGCAATTGAGTGGGGATGGATCCCTCGATCGCAGTTTGGATTGTATTACCAATTGTTTGAGTCGTTAAGCCCAGGGCATGAGCACGCTCCCAATTGGGGCGAATTTGGACTTCAGGCTGGCGATCGTCAGCATCGGGACGGAAAGCGGATAACTTGACTTGATCGTCTAGAGCAGCCAGAACTTGCCGTCCTGCTTGTCGTAGTACCTCGGCATCTTGACCTTGAAGTACTACATCGACTTCCGCCCCACGTAGGGGTGAGTTATTTAAAGTCAAACCACGCACGGCACCTGCTGATACCCGTACCCGAATTCCGGCTAGATTGAGCTGATTCATCTCCCGTGTCACCCGCGCTGTAAATGCCTCGATGTCGGTACCCGCTTTGAGGGTGATACTGCCGGAACTGCGGGATGGGTTGGAGGATACGCTATTGCCAAACAGCGAACCGCCGGTGGTGGTGAAGACATAATCAGTTTCTGGTTGTTTGAGCAGCACATCGTCAACTGCTGCCATCACGCGCTGATTGGTGGCGAGGGATGTCCCAGGAGGAAACTGAACATTGACATTCGCTTGTCCAGTACTGATGCGCGGTAAAATTTCTTGGGGAATCTGCCCCGCCATCACGATCCCGCTCCCACCCAGAATGACAAATGCGGCAACTACGATCATCGCCGGACGACGGATGAATCGAGCGAGGATATTAGCATACGCTTGTGTCCCACCTTCCAACCGTTGATTAAACACACGGAACAACCACAGCCGATTCAAGCCGCTCGACCATTTGATCGCAAATAACCGCGCTGACAACATCGGTACGACAGTGAGGGCGACTGCTAGTGAAGCAATTACGGCAAAGCAAATCGTCAAAATTAGTTCATTAAATAGCAGCGAGATAAAGCCGCCGACGAAGACGAATGGCAAAACTGACACTAGGTTAGTAGCCGTCGAAGCCACTAAGGATGATTCAACTTCTCGACTACTTTCTTCGACTGCGGTGATGGTTGTTTGGGCATAATCGTCACGATCATCCGTCAGCGTCCGCTCTAATTTGAGTTTTTCCACCCGTTTGCTGACGTTTTCGAGAATAACTATAGATGCATCGACTGCTTGCCCGACACTGATTGCCAGTCCACCCAAGCTAAAAATATTCAGTGAAAAGCCGGAGAGCTTCATCACGATGGCGGCGGCTAAGGTACACAGCGGAATCGTCAACGCGATAATCAATGTCTGCCGCAGCGAACCCAAAAAGATGAACACCGAAATCGCCGCTAGCAGAGCACCCGATACCCCAGATCCGATCACATTTGCCAGTGAATTGCGGATAAATTTTGACTCATCTAATGTCGGCGTAATGATCATATCGGCGGGAATCGCCCCCGATTTTCGGAGTTCTGTTAACCGTTGTTTAACTGCATCCACTACCGAAACTGTATTGGCATCTGATTGTTTCTGCACGCTGATTTTGACTGCTTTTTTGCGGTTCAGATTCACCAACACGCGCTCTTTTTGGGTACCATCAGTCACTTCGGCAAAATCCCGCAGATACACCGGCCCAGGCGGGTTGGTTGGTGTTGAACTGGGCTGCTGAGGATTACTCGCTGTCGTCTGTCCCCCTGTAACAAAGGACAGATCTCGAATCTCGCCGACATTCTCAAACCGTCCCACTGCCCGCGTCAGAGCTTCGGAGTTTTCACCCAAGATCCTACCACCGGAGACATCCTGATTGCGTTGTGCCAATCGATCGAGGACATTGGGCAAACTAATTCCCAGTGATTGCAAGCGATTGAGGTCGATATTCACTTGCACTTCCTCCTGCACGCCACCAGAAACATCGGCAGAAGCCACCCCAGCGACGATACTCAGTTCGCGGGACAGTTCCTGATCGGCAAACACCCGCAGGTCTACATCGGGCAAGGAGGGCGAAGTCAGAGCCATTTCATAGATTGGCAATTGGGAGGGATCGGCTTTGAAGAGGCGGGGTTCTTCGATCGAATCAGGCAGTCGGCTCCGATTGCGGTTAAAAGCAGCAGTAGTGTCATTGAGAGCTTGATCTACATTACTGCCAGGATTGAAGTACAAATCGAGATTGACTTGTCCTTCGCGGGTTTGCGAGTAGATTTGGACGACACCATCGGTGGTAGATAGGGCTTCTTCCAGGGGGCGGGTGAT
>JAJAYU010000281.1 GCA_026786125.1 Chamaesiphon sp. | reverse complement strand
GATCCGATCTGGCGCAACCCAAATCTGGATCGGCGGACAATTGATGGCTAAATCCACTCCCGCAGCAGCAGCACTACCGATCATCGCACTTATCGCTTGCTGAATTAAGGTTGGAGCATCACACCATTCTTGTTTGAGAGCATCAGCGTCGGCATCTAATTTGTCCAGATTGAGGATATTATTTACCATCCGCACCAACCGCTCAGTTTCCATCGAAGCAATCTCGATCATCTGTTTCATCTGCTCCGGCTCATCGTCCATTAAGCCCATTGCCAATAGCCCCAAAGATCCCTGCATCGAAGTTAGTGGGGTACGCAGTTCATGACTGACAATCCCGATAAATTCGTCCTTGAGTTTCTCCACTGCTTGCCGTTGTTTCAATTCAGTATTGAGCAGTTGCAGCGTCATTTCTGCTTGTTTCCGTTGCGTCAGTTCCTGCTGTGCTTGAGTAAATAAATCTGCTTGTTGAATCGCAATACTCACTTGACTAGCGAGCTGCTTAACTAGATCGATTTCCGAAACTTGCCACTGGCGCGGAGCAGAGCAGTGATGGGCAATCAATAAGCCCCAGAGTTCATCCCCAGTGAAGATTGGCACCACCAAATTTGCCAGGACTTGGACATTTTCCAAGAATTGCAGATGTAAATCGTCAATTTGACCGTTGTAGATATCAGAATTGGCGATCACAAAGCCTTGCTGAAAGTCTTTAACAGAAGCTTCACTGCAAGGAGCGTAGATCTGCGCTGTATGCAAAACTTCTTCCCAGCCTGCACTAACTGATTCTACAATCACTGTACCACTCCCATCAGGTGCAAATTTATAGACAATTACCCGTTCGATCTGGAGAAATTGGCGGACTTCTTCTACAGTAGTTTGGAGAATTTCTGGTAGATCCAGGGATCGGCGAATTCGGACTGTCATATCCAGTACCAGCCGTTGTTGATCCAATTGAGTTTGCAATAGTTGTTGGGCTTGATGTCGCTTATCTATATTTACGACAGTGCCAATCGTCCGAATTGGCTCCTGGGCGTTGTTTAAATATGCTTCTCCTCTGGTTTCGATCCAATGAATACTTCCATCTGCCCAAACAATCCGATATTGATGACAAAGGCTAGTTTAATTTTCGATCGATTGAATCACTGCTTTGAGAACATTCGCCCGATCTTCGGGATGAATACAACGATCAAATGCTTCATAACTACCATCATAACTACCAGACTCTAAATCAAATAATTCTTCATGCTCACGGTTCCACTGCACCTTACCAGTCAGCAGATTCCAATCCCAAATCCCCATCTGAGCAGAAGCTAGTGCCAGCCGCAACTGTTCCTCATGTCGATTCAAAGCCGTAATATGTTGACTATTTTCTAGTTTCAGAGCGGCAACTTGCCGCAATAGTTCTCCCTGCTTAATGGCATTGTGGAGGGACAGTCGCAAATTTTCGGTGGTGAGTTGTGACTTGCTTAGATACTGCTGGGCACCAGATTCGATCGCTTGGGATTCCAATTGCTCACTCTCATACTGTGTCAGCAGCACTACAGGTAGATCTGGCTTTTTGATCTGCTGCTGTAAGGCGTGCAAAAATTCTAGCCCATTCATGTCTGGCAACAAATAATCGAGCAAAATTGCATCGGGTTTAGCAATCCGATATTGTTTCAAGCCCTCTGCGCCTGTGGCTGTTTCGAGGATTATATAGATGTAGCGGTTATCTTGACTCAAGTAGTCACGCAATAATTTGCGGTACGACAAAGAGTCTTCCACAATCAAAATAGTCCGCGATCTTTCGCTAATACAACCTTTCCCTTGATGCATCGTATCCATTTGTCGATCGCCTTCGCTGAGTTCTAGCATTTCTATCTTGAAAGTGAGTAGATTAGAAATGCTACTAACTATATAGTTCCCAACTTTTACCTCCTAAGTTCTAACTACAAATGATTCAGATTCAGACAGCACCATTACAGGCACAACAGTGGTTGGATCTCTATCGTGGCAAGTTACCAGTATTTGCTTGTGTGTTGGGTTTTACAGATACTTGTCTGATTCCAGGCATTTCCGCAGCAGGTAAAACACCTGAAGATCGGCGATACACAGCGATCGCCGATGCCGAATTTCTAGCCCGTGGTGTCCAACCCAATCCTGATTATGCCTTGCCACCACTGATTGCAGGTGCATCGCCTGTCTATATTTCCCGCGCGATCATTGCTGCTTTAAATCTACCCTCATATATCTTCAATGCTGGTTTACCGATCGCCCCAACTGTTCCCCACATCGACTTAGAGGGGCTACCCGCAGCTTGCTTAACCACAGGTGCCGCATTATCGCTAGATATTGTCAAACAGCTTTATCAAAAAGGCTTAATCTGGGGCGAAAAATTGGCGGATCTTCACCCAGATAGCTATCTCGTGATCGGTGAATGTGTCGTCGGCGGCACAACAACAGCACTGAGTGTGCTCACAGGCTTAGGCATCGACGCAGTAGGAAAAGTCAATAGTAGTCACCCAGTCTGCAATCATCACCAAAAAGCCGAAATCGTCGCCCAAGGTTTATCAAAACTATCTACGATTCACTATTCACCATTTGAACTAGTAGCCGCAGTAGGCGATCCAATGCAAATCGTCGTAGCTGGAATGGCGATCTCCGCAAGTAGATCTACTGGTGTTTTACTCGCTGGCGGCACGCAAATGTTGGCAGTAGTAGCTCTAATTAACGCGATCGGTCTCCACCAAGATTTAATAATTAACACGGCTCAAATCGTGGTTGGTACCACAGCCTGGGTTGCTAGCGATCGATCTGGTGATACCGTCGCCCTCGCCCAATTG
>JAJAYU010000280.1 GCA_026786125.1 Chamaesiphon sp. | reverse complement strand
TAGCGGAGTGTTTGCCTTAGCAATAGCCTCTTCTTCAGGAGACAACCCAACACACCCAGCTCTAAACTTTAACGCCGCTGGTGACTTGATTTAGGCAAAACACATCGTTGGTTTGGACTCGATCAAATCCAGCTTTGCCCATCCAGGCATCCAGATTTCCGGCGGCATAGGCTTGAATATATGGTTCCTCAAACACGTTGTTCAGCAGTTCTAAACTCCGCAGTGTCCGTTGATTGCCGTCGAGGATCAGCAGTTCACCGCTGTCCGCTAGCAATCGATAACCTTCGGCGAGAATGGCTTGGGTGATCGGTGGTGGGGTTTCGTGGAATAGGAGCGAAGCTGTGACCAGATCGAAGCTACCTGCTTCAAACTGAGTACCTTCGGCGATACCATGTTGCCAGTTAATATCTAAACCAGCCTGTTTCGATCGATCCGCTGCAACTGCCAACATGTATGGCGATAAATCTAATCCCGTCACCGCTGCACCTGGAAAAGTTTGCTTGATTAGCATCGTCGTCGATCCAGTCCCACAGCCTAAATCTAGCACTCGTCGAGGGTAGAAGTTGATCCGATCGATCAGACTCTGCCGCACCCACGGTTCGTAAGGTGGCAACACATACTGGGTAATCGGATCGTAGGTAATCGCGGCAGTCTGGGTGAGATAGCCACCCTCGATCCCATGAAAGTTCTGACTTTGATAATAGTCGGGGTAGACAAATTCGGCTGCTTGATATCGATCAATCGTCCCCTGCCAATCAATCCGATCTCGCAGTCTCATCATCTGCTCTTTGTCTAGCAAACCCTGAATTATCGGCGAGAGAAACTGCTCCCACAATGTATCTTTTCTAACTGCCATAATCCCATTAATTTAGAGAAAGCATCATCCTAATAACCTAGATATTAATTATCAATTATCAATTAATTAATCATCTTTATTCAACTTCAACACTGCCATAAATGCTTCTTGCGGTACATCTACCGTCCCTACAGACTTCATCCGTTTTTTACCTTTAGCTTGCTTTTGGAGCAATTTCTTCTTCCGTGAAATGTCACCGCCATAGCATTTTGCGAGGACATCTTTTCGTAGAGCGGGGATATTTTCACTGGCGATAATTTTGCTACCGATCGCCGCTTGAATTGGCACTTTAAACTGGTGACGGGGAATTAATTCTTTAAGTTTTTCGGTCATGGCTCGACCGACGTTGTAGGCTTTATCGCGGTGAACGATCATCGCTAGGGCATCAACCGGATCGCCATTGATCATCAGATCGAGTTTGACGAGATGATTTTCCCGATAGCCGATCAACTGATATTCCATACTGGCATAACCACGAGTATTTGACTTCATTCGATCGAAGAAATCAGTCACAACTTCAGCCAATGGCATCTCATAAATTACCGTTGTTCGCCCTTTGGTCAGATATTTCATATCCTTGAATTCACCGCGTCTGTTTTGACACAATTCCATCAATGTCCCAACATATTCTTCCGGCGTGATCATCTCCAATTTAACGTAGGGTTCTTCAATTTT
Source organism: Chamaesiphon sp. (assembly GCA_026786125.1). Lineage (GTDB taxonomy): Bacteria > Cyanobacteriota > Cyanobacteriia > Cyanobacteriales > Chamaesiphonaceae > Chamaesiphon. The sequence goes on along the minus strand of JAJAYU010000280.1, from coordinate 4,409 downwards.
TTGGCGATGATTTGGATCTGGTAACGTACTCGGATTATCGATATAAGTTGATACACCATGATTATCAGTTACCCGATACACCACCGACGGCGCAGTCGTAATCAAGTCCAGATTATATTCCCGCTCCAACCGCTCTTGGACGATTTCCATGTGCAGTAAGCCCAAGAAGCCACAACGGAAGCCAAATCCCATCGCGCTGGATGTTTCTGGCTCATAATTTAACGCCGCATCATTTAACCGCAGCTTATCAAGTGCATCCTTTAACTCTGGATATTGATCGGCATCCGTCGGGAACAAGCCACAAAATACCATCGGCTTCGCTTCGGCATATCCAGGGAGAGCTTCAGCCGCAGGTCTATTCACCTGAGTAATCGTATCGCCTACCCGCGCATCGGCAACCGCCTTAATCGATGCGGCAAAATAACCAACTTCCCCAGCGTGCAACTCGTCTACCTGGACTTGAGTGGGGGAAAGAATGCCAAGTTCATCGATCACATATTCCTTACCACTGGCCATCAGGCGCACTTTATCACCGCGTTTGACACTGCCATCCATGACGCGGAAGTAGACGATGACACCGCGATAGCTATCGTAATAGCTATCAAAAATCAGTGCCCGTAATGGCTCATTAACCGTGTCTCTAGGCGGCGGCACTAGCAATACCACCGATTCCAAAATCTCTTGAATCCCAATCCCCTGCTTGGCTGAAGTTAAAATCGCCCCGCTACAATCTAAGCCAATAATCTCCTCGATCTCCGCTCGAATTCGCTCCGGCTCTGCTCCAGGCAAATCGATCTTATTGAGCACTGGAATAATCTCTAGATTACTCTCCAACGCCAGATACACATTCGCCAATGTCTGCGCTTCCACCCCCTGGGACGCATCCACCACCAATAACGCCCCCTCGCAAGCCAAGAGACTTCTAGACACCTCATAAGAGAAATCCACATGCCCAGGGGTATCAATTAGATTCAAGACATACTCCTGACCATCCAGGGCGGTATAGTTCATCCGCGCCGCTTGGAGCTTGATCGTAATCCCCCGCTCCCGCTCCAAATCCATATTGTCGAGAAACTGCGCCTTCATCTCCCGATTGCTGACTGTACCTGTATCCTGCAACAATCGATCGGCCAAGGTAGATTTACCATGATCGATGTGAGCAATGATCGAAAAGTTACGAATTCGCGAAACAGGAACGTTCGTCATGATGGAGTCCGAGGAGTTGGGGGCTGTGGGGTGATGGAGATATCTTATAACTCCTTAGTTTAGCGCAAGGTTTCGGTAAACAGTAAGTAGCAACGCGACAACAAAACTCTTTGAGCCATGTCAATATCGATCGGCTGACATCAGCCACTTGACTAAATTAGGCACGATCGTACTTTTATGAGAATCATTACTGGGTATTATCTTACAGGCTCAAGTGTGGGGACTAGCTTTAATTGATATTTGTATAAAGCAACCGGACGACTTTGCAATTTACGAATTGTCCGAAAATAGTTGGGATCTTTAGGTGAGAGATAAATTGCTGAAATCTGCGTGGCAGTAATTGAGGGTGTGGGCGTAGGTGAGAATTGATAACTAGTGGTAGTTTCGACGGTATTGAGATAGATCGTTGAGCTAGTCCGAAAAATTTGTTGGGAAAGTTCGGTGGCAATAAACTGATTTGGCTGGGTTGTTTCGAGATCGAATCCAGTCACAAATGCTTCCAATTCTCGATCTTGGGTGAGTTGGGTAATTTGTTTGGTGGAATTTTGCGGATCGATTTTGACCGACTTAACATTAGCTTCCCCTAGATAGGCAGTGGCGATATTCAAACCATTAAAAGCTCGATCGGCTACAATTTGCGGTGCAGGTAAATTCAACTTTAATTTGGGCAAACTTAGGGGAGAGGATTTTACATTTTTAGCTGGATCATTGGGTACGAATTGAACAGTGAACTCGATCGGCTTGTTAATATATTGACGATTATTTTCAAATCCAGGTGTAACCACATCTGGTGCCAATGGTGCAACCTGTTCGAGCAGCGTGCTAGTCGCTGTCCACTACCCCCGAAACCAATCAGGATAGGTCAATTCGCCGTCATGCCGCGTCACTTGCGCCGCACCGTTCCAATTGGGGAATCGATCGATCCGATCGCTCAACTTTCCCGCTAAGGCACTCTGAGAGTTAGATAAGCAGAGCGCGATCGTACAGATGAAAACTAAAATTCTAGAAACCAAACTATTCATTCTCGTTAGCGTAGCTTATCCGTATTACTGTCGATAAATTACTTGTGATAGCCACAACCCTTGGGTACCCTCCATCAACCTTTGCTACTCACAACACCTTGCACTGACCATAATGCCGCAACAGATGATCGCACAAAACCAAAGCTACCATCGCTTCTACCATCGGAACCGCACGGGGTAACACACAGGGATCGTGTCTACCCTTCGCCGCCAGGGTTGTTTCCTCACCCGCCTGAGTCACCGTATTCTGTTCCTTCCGAATCGTCGCTGTCGGCTTAAAAGCGACGCGGATAATAATATGCTCGCCATTGGAAATGCCGCCTTGGGTACCGCCAGATCGATTGGTACGCGTCCGAATTTCACCTTGTTCGTCGGTGTAGAATTCATCATTGTGCTCGCTGCCTGTCAACAGGGTTCCGGCAAACCCGGAACCGATTTCAAAGCCTTTGGTGGCGGGGAGAGACATTACCCCTTTGGCAATATCGGCTTCCAATCTGTCAAATACAGGCATCCCTAGACCTTTAGGCACATTCCGCACGACGCATTCTACCACGCCACCGATCGAGTCGCCTTCTCTACCGATCGCTTCAATTCGATCAATCATCGTATCTGCACAGGTCAAATCGGGACAGCGAACGATATTACTTTCGACTTGAGCCAGGGTGACAGTATTGGGATCGACAGTTGCTTCGATCTCCTGAATTCGTTTGACATAGCCGATTACTTCGACGTTATTAAAAATCTGGAGTACCTTCTTGGCGATCGCTCCAGCAGCCACACGTCCGATCGTTTCTCGTGCTGAAGATCTGCCGCCACCTTGCCAATTGCGAATGCCGTACTTGGCATCATAGGTGGCATCGGCGTGGGAGGGGCGATAGGTTTGCACCATCTCACTATAGTCTTGGGATCTGGCATCCTTATTCCGTACCAAAATGCTAATTGGTGTACCTGTTGTCTTGCCTTCAAACACGCCAGAGAGGATTTCGCAGGTATCGGTTTCTTTGCGGGGGGTGGTGATCTTACTCTGTCCTGGGCGACGACGATCGAGTTCGACTTGGATCTCTGCCTCTGTAATCTCGACTAGGGGCGGACAACCATCGATGATCACCCCGACACCGCCACCATGAGATTCGCCATAGGTCGTAATTCTAAATAAATGCCCAAAGGTGTTTCCCATCGTATGTATCTTGTGTGCGGCTCGATCGTCAGTGATTAGTTATCAGTTTATCAGGAACATAGGTGTAGAGGTGGATAGTGAATACTTCGGCTACGCTCTGCTAAGGCAGACACTACGCGAACAGTACAAGTGGTGAATGGTGGATGGTGAATCAATACTGTCTATTTCTTGGGTGGAAAGGGAGTAGGAATTTTAGCGTTGGGGCAGCCTCTCCCTTAGAGAATTGCGAGCCAACATTTCTACCTGGAAAATACCGCTAAATACTTTGATCACTTGCTGACGCACCAGATCGGGATTAAGATCGGGGATAAATTCTGCCATACTGCCAACAGATCGATCGGCGATGCCACAGGGGACGATTCGATCAAATCCACTCAAATCGGGGCAGATATTTAGGGCAAAACCGTGCATGGTAATCCAGCGACTGACTTTGATGCCCACTGCTGCAACCTTGCGACCTTCTATCCATACACCAGTCAAGCCGTCAATGCGTTCACCAGTAAGATTTGATAGAGCTAAAACTTGAATTACTACTTCTTCTAACTGGCGTAAATACCAATGTAAATCTTGTTGATAATACTTGAGATTTAAGATCGGGTAAGCAACTAATTGACCAGGACAATGATAAGTGACTTCACCACCGCGCTCAACTCGATATAGTTCGTATTCGGTTTTGAGATGATCGAATTTCAAGAACTCTAGACTAGAGCCAGTACCAAGTGTGTACACAGGTGGATGTTCGAGGATCATCAGCGCGTCAACTATGTTGGCATTTTTAATGCGTTCCTGCTGGAGCGATTTTTGCCAAGTCCAGGCAGTTTGATAATCGATTTCACCGCAGTTATAGAGTAAACATTCTCGCTGGGTAGTAGATATTTGCTCATGGTAAATTGACATTATTTTGCGAAAGCTTCAGATTGATTAATGATAATGTAAACACGATCAGAAACAAGACTAAACCGATCGTGCAAGCATAACTAAGATCGGGATTGCTCGACCCAAAT
>JAJAYU010000279.1 GCA_026786125.1 Chamaesiphon sp. | reverse complement strand
TCCGAGGGTAAAGCCATTAGTCCGCAACTACAGCAAATCCTAACTGAAATCGATAGGTTATCGCCAACTGAACAAATCGAAGTGTTGAGTCATACGATCGAAAGAATGAAGTAGAATCTACCAATTGAATCTAATGAATCTATCGATCCAGATTTTGGATTAGAAGTTAAACCAGAAGTCATCGAACAGTTGTTAGCGATTCGTCAAAGTAAACGTCCAACTCTATCCAGCGATGAGGTAAAATAGCGGCTAGGCTTGACGTAAGATGAGCTATTCCATTCAGTACAAAGCAGAATCCCTTGACGATCTCGAACAACTCGATAATCAAATCCAATCTCGCATCATCAAGAAGATTATTTGGTTATCAGAAAACTTTGAAGATATTACGCCACTAGCTTTAAGTGCAAAGTTAGTTGGCTCGTTGAAACTTTGACTCTTCATCGAAGCAAATTAGCTGCACAGGAATCGGGACTATCCATGCTGTCATTCGATCGGTTAAATTGGACTGAGGCGTGAACTGTGGTGAGAGAAATAGAGCGATGGCGTTAATCGTACAGAAATATGGTGGGACATCAGTTGGTTCTGCTGAAAGGATTCAGGCAGTCGCGCAGCGGATAGTAGAGACTGTCAAGGCAGGGAATGATTTAGTTGTTGTGGTTTCGGCGATGGGTAAAACCACCGATGTGTTGGTGAAGCTAGCCCATGAGTTGTCCAGCCAACCTTCTCGGCGGGAAATGGATATGCTGCTGGCGACGGGAGAGCAGGTAACGATCGCCTTATTGAGTATTGCGATTCAGGAATTGGGACAACCCGCGATTTCACTCACAGGTGCTCAAGTGGGGATTGTGACGGAAGCTGAACACAGTCGAGCGCGGATCTTGGAGATTGCCCCCGATCGAATCGAACGGCACCTGAAGGAGGGTAAAGTAGTTGTGGTAGCTGGCTTTCAGGGCGTGAGCGGGACAGGCGATCGAGATATTACCACACTAGGTAGAGGTGGCTCGGATACCTCCGCTGTCGCATTGGCTGCGGCACTCAAAGCTAGTACTTGCGAGATTTATACTGACGTTCCAGGTATTTTGACCACGGATCCGCGCATTGTGCCCACCGCCCAATTATTAACTGAAATTACTGCCGACGAAATGCTCGAACTTGCCAGTTTGGGGGCAAAAGTATTGCATCCCCGCGCGGTGGAAATCGCTAGAAATTATGGCGTACCATTGGTCGTGCGATCGAGTTGGACTCAGGAGCCAGGTACGCGAGTAGTTTCACCCGTGCCCCAACCACGTGCCCTGACTGGACTAGAAATCGCCCGTCCGGTGGATGCAGTAGAATTTGTGCTCAATCAAGCCAAAATTGCCATGCTCCAGGTACCCGATCGAGCTGGAATTGCGGGACAATTATTTCAGACACTAGCAACAGAACAGATCGATGTCGATTTGATCGTCCAATCCATTCACGAAGGTAATAGCAATGACATTGCCTTCACCGTCAAGGGACAAGCCGCTAGCCGTGCCCAGGCGGTCGCTGAAGCTATCTCTCCCGTTCTCCATGACAATTTGAACCCGAATAGCCCTCAAGTGCTGGTAGCCGACGATATTGCCAAGGTAAGTATTGTTGGTGCGGGGATGATTGGTAGACCTGGTGTAGCTGCTCAGATGTTCAAAACTCTGGCAGATGCGGGGGTAAATATTCAAATGATTTCCACTTCAGAAATCAAGGTTAGTTGTGTGATTGCTAGTGGCGATTGCGATCGAGCAATTGCCGCACTTTGTGACAAATTTGAGATTTCTACTTCCGCCAAAGATGAGAGCAATCCGACGACGGTGAAAGCACCAGCAGTCAGAGGTGTAGCATTGGATCTCGATCGCGCTAGATTAGCTATACTGCAAGTACCCGATCGACCAGGTATGGCGGCTGAATTATTTGGAATCTTAGCAGCCCACAATATCAATGTCGATGCGATCGTTCAATCCCAACGGACGCGAATGGTGGCAGGTGTCGCCATGCGAGATATTGCCTGTACGATCGATCGCAGTGATGCCGCTGTTGCCAAGGGTGTGCTAGAAGCTGCTTCTGTGCAACTGGGTTGTGGGGCGGTAGTTGTGGATGAATCGATCGCTAAAGTGAGTATTGTCGGTGCGGGGATGATCGGCAAACCAGGTGTAGCTGCCCAGATGTTCAATTCCCTAGCTGGGGCGGGGATTAATATTCAAATGATTTCTACTTCCGATATCAAAACCAGTTGTGTCGTCGCCGAATCCCAAGGGATTGAGGCACTCAAAATAATTCACCAAGCATTTGGGCTGGGGTAATAATTAGCGTGGGTTTGGAAATAACTGTCAAGCCAATCTCTGTTGATGAAATCGGGTCGATCTTGATTCTCGATCGCTTATGCTTTGGAGGATTGTGGTCGATCGATAGTTATCGCCGCGAATTGACTAATGATAATAGCCATTTTCTAGGGATTTTAGGGGACAAAACCCTAGAACCAGAATTAGACGGATTAATTGGTTTCGGCTGCTTCTGGGCGATTTTAGACGAGGCTCACATCACTTTACTGGGCATCCATCCTCGGTATCAGCGGCAAGGATTGGGGAAGTTATTACTTGGCTCACTGCTTGACAAGGCGAGAACAATTGAAATGGCCAGAGCTACTCTAGAAGTCCGTGCTTCCAATCAGGGTGCGATCGATCTTTATGAGAAATATGGCTTTCAAACCGTCGGACGCAGAAAGAAATATTATCAAGACAACGATGAAGATGGTGTAATTATGTGGCGCGGTGGTTTGCAACATCCAGCAAATGCAATCGATCGAGCTGCTCGCTGGCATGGTTAGAATTGAGAGATCGGGGGATAAAAGCAAAAGATCGTCTATTAAACTTTAGTCTCTGGCAAATTATCAGAATCCGATCCACTGCTGCGACCATGCTCAGAGATCGATCGCCTGCTCCCGATATCCTGCTAGGATGTGATTAGAAGATTCTCACAGCAGTGGGAAGTATAAATCTATAATTTAATAACTATCTGGAGTATCTCAGTCATGGCTGGCGAAATTTTTACTGCGGCAATCCTATCTTCAAGTTTGATCCTCGTTGGTTTGAGCCTGGGATTCTTGTTTCTCAAGATTCAGGGGCCAGAAGAGGAGTAGTGTGGGGAGACTGGGGGACTGGGAGACTGGGGGACTGGGAGACTGGGAGAAAATTTTTACTGCCACAGTCTAGATTCCAAAACCTAAAACCTAAAACCTAACGCCTAGTCCTTAACTCTTATGTAAATTTTTGTTAACAAACATGAGACTTTTCTGCTAATATTCTAGGGAATAGCTTTAATAATTTTTAATTATTCTTTATAGATGACACTATTGATTGTTGGTGCCACAGGTACCTTAGGCAGACAGATCGCACGACGCGCCTTAGATGAAGGCTACCAAGTTCGCTGTCTGGTTAGAAATCCGCGCAAAGCGGCTTTTCTAAAAGAGTGGGGAGCCGAGTTGGTGATTGGGAATGTCTGTACTCCGAGTACTTTGGTACCTGCATTGGCAGGTGTGACGGCAGTAATTGACGCTGCAACCGCACGGGCAGCAGATGTATCTAGTTTTGAGCGAGTTGATTGGAATGGCAAAGTTAATCTGATCCAAGCTGCTGTTGAGGCTAAGATCGATCGGTTTATCTTTTTCTCGATTCTGGGAGCGGAAAACTATCCCGATGTGCCGCTGATGGAAATCAAGCGATGTACAGAACTATTTTTGAAAGAATCGGGACTCAATTACACAATCCTGCGTCCTTGCGGATTTATGCAAGGCATCATTAGTCAATTTGCAGTGCCGATTCTGGAAGGACAACCAGTGTGGCTGACAGGTGAGTCCTCACCGATTGCCTACATGGATACCCAAGACATCGCTAAATTTGCGATTCGCGCCTTAGCTGTTCCTGAGACAGGTAATCGGACTTTTCCGATCGCTGGGAACCGCGCTTGGAGTGGGAAAGAAATTATTAGTCTGTGCGAACGTCAGTCGGGTAAAGAGGCGAAAGTTACTACTTTGCCACTTGGTGTGATTCGAGCAATTCGCCAAACATTTCGCTTTTTTGAGTGGAGTTGGAATGCTTCAGACAGGTTAGCTTTTACGGAAGTTTTGGCGACAGGCAAACCCTTGACGGCTGACATGGATGAAGTATACAAGACCTTTGGGATTGAGCCAAAAGAGATTGGTACTTTAGAAGCTTACTTACAAGAGTACTTTAGTCGGATTCTGCGGAAGCTCAAGGAATTGGATTATGAGAAGAACAAGCAGAAGGAAGCTCAAGCTGCCAAGCAGAAAAAGAAAAAAATGATGTACTAAGTTAGGCTTTGGGGGTTAGGCTTTAGGATTGTGAGAAGTTTCGATCGATCACCTGACTCTCGAACCTATTCTGTGTGGCTAGTGTGCGATAATCTTAAGCATATCCACAGACCATCTGGCGATTACCAATAGATAAGTTGATCGAATTTTGTATCCTAAAAAACTTGAATTAGGAATGTATCCGTGCCAAAAGTAGGCATCATCTATAACGAGGGTAAACCGCTTGCTTGCAAGATTGCCAAAGAACTCGACGATCAGCTAATAGCTTTGGGTTGGGAAGTTTTTAGTGCGGCTGCAAAGGGGGGAATCCTCGGTTATTGTCAATCCGATCAACCAATTACCCATATTCCGATCGATTCGCTCTGTCCCCCTGGGTTTGATGCGGACATGAGTTTTGCGATCGTTTTGGGTGGCGATGGGACAGTTTTAGCTGCATTTAGACAGATTGCGCCCTGTGGTATTCCCTTGTTGACGGTAAATACCGGACACATGGGCTTTTTGACAGAAACATATATTAATCAATTACCAGAGGCGATCGATCGAGCTATTGCTGGCGACTATCAAGTCGAAGATCGTGCCATGCTCACAGTCCAAGTCTGGGATGCCGATCAGTTACTATGGGAAGCACTATGTCTCAATGAAATGGTGATCCATCGCGAGCCGCTAACTAGTATGTGTCACTTTGAAGTGACAGTCGGCAGACACGCACCTGTAGATATTGCCGCCGATGGCGTAATCCTCTCCACTCCAACTGGTTCTACGGCATACTCCCTCAGTGCTGGTGGCCCCGTAGTTGCCCCTGGAGTAGCCGCACTGCAATTGGTGCCGATTTGCCCCCATTCCCTCGCCTCACGCGCCCTAGTATTTTCAGATACAGAACCTGTAACGATCGAATCAGCTAACCCCAATCGGCTAGTGATGGTTGTAGATGGTAACGGTGGTTGTTTCATTCGTCCCGAATTTACGATCCGGATCGCGAGATCTCCATACCCCGCCAAATTTATCCGGCTCCAACCGCCCGAATATTTCAAAATCTTGCGCGAAAAACTCGGCTGGGGATTGCCACATATTGCCAAGCCTACTTCGGTGGAATTACCGTAGTTAGGGGATAGGGGACAGGGGATAGCTGAATTTTTATTGTCAGAAGTTATTCACTAAAACTTTCTCCGCAATTTACTAGCCCTAATCCCTATCCCCTAATCCCTAATCCCTATCCCCTATCCCATGACTGAAAACACCCCAATTGTCCTAATTGAAAATGATACGATACTAGCCGAGAGAATCAATCTTGACTTGACCAAGGCTGGCTATCAGGTATCGATCGCTGATAATGCCAGAATGGGACTAGAACAAATCAAAAGACTGCATCCAGCTTTGATTGCGATCGATCGAGCATTGCCTGGAGAAGCAGCTTTGACCCTGGTACCCCAACTGCGGGAGCTGGGGATTGTGGCACCGATTTTGTTACTGATGGCACATGATACCGTGGCAGATCGGATTGTCTGTCTGGAGTCTGGCGCGGATGATTACTTTCTCAAACCTTATCACGCGATCGATTTCTTGCACACGATCGGGTTGTACCTGCATTCTGATGTCGGAGTCGGCGAACAGTTGCGGTTTAGCGATCTCACATTGGATCTTGTCACCCACAGCGTCCGGCGAAACGATCGCTCGATCGAATTAACCGTCAAGGAGTACGAGCTACTACGGTATTTGATGTCCCAACCAGAAACCGATCTAACCCGCGAGCAAATATTAGAAAATGTCTGGGGCTATGATTTCCTGGGCGAATCTAATGTGATCGAGGTATACGTGCGTTATCTCCGGCTCAAACTAGAAAAAGAGGGTGGTAAGCGATTGATTCAAACCGTCCGTGGAGTTGGCTATGTATTGCGAGATTAATCATATTTAAGATAGAAACAAAACATCCAATGCCCTCGTCGTCCACAATCTCAGGTGCTAGCACTAAGTAGCGGAATTTAGGCTATCATTATTTTCTCCCAGTCCCCCAGTCTCCCCATCCCCCTCCTATCGTGAAACAGCACCTAAAATTCGGAATTACCTGCGGGATAGTTGGGATCTTGTTACTTAGTTGTACTTCATTAGTTCAATCCAAACTACCGAGTGAGAATCCAGTCTCCACCGGAGAGACAGCTCCAACGATCCAGACTACCCCAGATCCTAAACCTACTCTACAGGTGCAAAAGCTGCCTGTAACTAGCCAATTTAGCTTCAAAGGTCAGACTATCTTGCTAGAGGTTGCCCGCACGTCTCAAGAGCAATCTACGGGACTGATGAATCGGACAGAGCTGGCGAGCAATCGCGGCATGTTGTTTGTATTTTCGCCACCACGTCCAGTTAGCTTTTGGATGAAAAATACCCTGATTCCATTAGACATGGTGTTTGTGTCAAATGGCGTAGTCAAATACATCGGCGCACAAATCCTGCCATGCAAGCAAGATCCTTGTCCTACTTATGGGCCAGAGCCAAAAACTGACATTGATGGCGTAATTGAATTGCGGAGTGGTAGAGCCGCAGAACTTCAGCTCAAAGTTGGCGATCGATTGAAAGTTGTGAAGTACTCAGCCAAACAGCTTAAATAATTAGAACTTTGTCGATTGAGCCAAATACCAATGCTATAATCTACTCTTAATAATAAAAATACTAAGATACACTGACACTCTCATTCAACCTTTAACAAAACCCCCGTGTTTCCACGGATTTAAAATAACCGCTAACAGGGTTAAATGTTTGTTAACACCAGTTTTCAATTTCCTCATTTGGTCATGAAAATTGTTGGGTCTGAATCTGCAAGCTAGATTGGTACCCTAAAATCGTTACAGTCCAATTGGATCTAAAAATACTGTCTGTCTGGTCTTTACAGTCACTTTTTTTACCAATTGTGCGCAATCGCATCTGTAACCTTTAAAGATTGCTGAGTTGAAACAGAAATTTTCTGTAATTTAGATTGCAACGGGTGAAAATCTAAATTAACCTTACCGCCATTAGCTTTTTACCAGCGACGATCGGATCGGTACAAATTTTTTCTTTCATTTTTAAAAAACATTTTTAACATTTAGCCGGAGGTACGGCCATGATAGCATCTACCCATTTAACAAAACTGATTCACTTTTTACAAAACGATTTAGACATTTCTGCTTCGTCGATGGCGATTGCCCTCAAGCAAGTAGAACACAATCCTGGCCCCCTGCCGATGATTTTGTGGCAATACGGACTAGTGACGATCGAACAACTTGATCGGATCTATGACTGGATTGATGCAGCTTAGTTGATAATTGATAATTGATAATTGATAGATTTGTAGATTGGGTTGAAGAATGTTGGCGGAGCCTCTCTTTCAGGAGACAACCCAACAAACCCTATAGCTGCCCACCAGCTAGGTTTTACGCTCACATCACAACAAAAAAAGCTCCAGGTATTAACCTAGAGCTTTTTGTTGGTTTTTAAAAAATGAATCGACCTCAAACCCAGATTATCCCGTGGGG
>JAJAYU010000278.1 GCA_026786125.1 Chamaesiphon sp. | reverse complement strand
GTACTGACTAGTTTACCTAGAGCCTGAAACTTAAATCCGATCAGTGAGCGGAGCCGTTGGCATCGCCTGCGCTTTGCGCTTACTGAAAGCCCAAATCCTGTCTACTTGGTATCTCATGATACAAAAAACTATTGGCAAGTCAGATTAAGTATTGTGTAATACCGTTAAATAAATCCGGTCGGCTAGACTTGAGTAAATTCGCCAATTAGTTTGGGGTTTGCCGGAATTGAAACTTTTAGATATTTAGTCTATCGGATTCAGATCTCAATCGCGCAAGCGCGCCTTCAAAGGTGGTCAAGTCTGAAATTGTCAGTCCAATTATTCCCAGCGAGCACTAAGTTAAGATGGTCATGATGCAAGATAAACCCGTAGCGAGTGTCTTCCAAGAAATGGCTGGAGGAGCTTTCCCACCTGTAGTTGAGACATTTGAGCGAAACAAAACTATTTTCTTTCCAGGCGATCCAGCCGAACGGGTCTATTTCCTCACCAAAGGGGCGGTAAAGCTGTCTCGTGTCTACGAAGCAGGCGAAGAGATTACGGTGGCTTTGCTGCGGGAAAATAGCGTGTTTGGGGTGCTATCGCTGATTACGGGAAATAAATCTGACCGCTTTTACCATGCAGTTGCATTTACAACGGTAGAGCTATTATCAGTATCGATCGAACAGTTTGAGAAAGCCCTCAAGGACAATCCCGAATTATCCTGGATCATGCTTAGAGGATTGTCTTCACGGATTCTCCAAACCGAAATGATGATTGAAACTTTAGCCCACCGAGATATGGGGTCTCGGCTGGCGAGTTTCTTGCTGATTCTCTGTCGAGATTTTGGGGTACCCAATGGGAATGGCATCACGATCGATCTCAAGCTATCACATCAAGCGATCGCCGAAGCAATTGGCTCTACTCGCGTGACGGTGACTAGGTTGCTCGGAGATCTCCGGGATGAAGAAAATCAGGTGATCTCGATCGAAAAGAAAAAAATCACCGTTCACAATCCGGTGGCTCTGAGTCAGCAGTTTAATTAGGGAATAGAGGAAAGAGGAAGGAATATGAAGATTCTCCCCTATTTCCTATCCCCTAACCCCTATTCCCTATCCCCTAACTTCTAGTTATGATAGATACTCTGGGAAATCGGATCGATTCAGCAATCCCTGACTTATTTTTACTAGACTAGAATGACAAAAACTAACTTAGAATTTTTAGCAGAAACAGATTCCGCGATCGCGAGTTTAATTGGTTCCGAGCTAGGTCGTCAACGGACGCACCTGGAATTGATTGCCAGTGAGAACTTCACCTCTGCGGCGGTAATGGCAGCGCAGGGTTCGATTCTCACGAATAAATATGCGGAAGGCTTACCTACCAAACGTTACTATGGTGGGTGTGAATTCGTCGATGAAATCGAACAAATTGCCATCGATCGAGTCAAAAAGTTATTTGGTGCAGCCGCTGCCAATGTCCAGCCTCACTCTGGGGCGCAAGCAAATTTTGCGGTTTTCCTCGCCCTGCTCAATCCTGGTGACAAAATCATGGGAATGGACTTATCCCACGGTGGACATCTCACCCACGGTTGCCCTGTAAGTGTTTCTGGCAAGTGGTTTGAGCCTCACTACTACGGCGTGAGTAAAGAAACCGAGCAATTAGACTACGACCAAATTCGGGATTTGGCAAAACAACACAAGCCAAAAATGTTGATTTGCGGTTACTCTGCCTACTCGCGGACGATCGACTTTGCTAAATTCCGTGAGATCGCTGATGAAGTAGGTGCAATCCTAATGGCAGATATTGCTCACATTGCTGGCTTAGTCGCTACAGGACATCATCCTAGCCCAATCCCCTACTGTGACGTAGTTACAACTACCACCCACAAAACCCTGAGAGGGCCGCGTGGTGGTTTAATTATGACCCGCGATGCTGAACTCGGCAAAAAATTTGATAAAGCTGTCTTCCCTGGTACTCAAGGTGGCCCACTAGAACATGTAATTGCTGGTAAAGCAGTTGCCTTTGGCGAAGCTCTCCAGCCCGCCTTTAAGACTTATTGCGGCAACGTAATCGCCAATGCCAAGGCTTTGGCTGGTCAACTCCAACAGCGCGGCTTTAAAATCGTTTCTGGTGGGACTGACAATCACTTGATGTTGGTTGACTTGAGATCGATCGGTATGACTGGCAAAACCGCAGACTTACTAGTCAGTGGCGTAAATATCACTGCTAACAAAAATACTGTACCGTTCGATCCAGAATCGCCATTCGTTACTAGTGGCTTACGTCTTGGCGCGCCTGCCATGACCACTCGTGGCATGGGTACGACTGAATTTACCGAAATCGCTAATATCATCGCCGATCGACTCTTGAGTCCCGAAGATGATACCGTAGCCAACGACTGTATCCGTCGCATTGCTAATCTGTGTGAAGGGTTCCCACTCTACCCTCACCTGAGTATGCCTGTGCCAGCGTTGGTTTAGGTGGGGGAAGTTGGGAGTCAGATTTCGCCCTGCTCTATGCACCCTCCAGAATAACTGGAGGGGTGTGTTGGGT
>JAJAYU010000277.1 GCA_026786125.1 Chamaesiphon sp. | reverse complement strand
TTTTGGGTGATTTCTAGTAGTTCTGCTTGTTGGAGTGCCGCTCCTAAATGGTTGCCCATTTGAGTCACAAAGTCGACTTCCGAATTATCCCAAATTCGGGGACTGGAATGGTGATACATTGCCAGCAATCCCCACAATTTTCGCCCGACAATCACTGGGACGATCGTGAAAGCTCGAATATAATAACTTTCGAGTACCTCGATATGACACTTGGAAAGATTAGCAGCATAAATATCGTTGACGACAGATACTTGACGATCGCGATAACGTCCACCTTGGGTTGATTGTAAATAACTATCATTCCAAGTACCGGCTGTAGCTAAGACAATTTTCTCCCAACCTGGTGCAATTGCATCGCAATCGGTCATAAAACTACCACCCCAATCTTCATTAAAGCGGTAAATTGCCACCCGATCGATCTCCAGCAATTGCCGCACTTCCTCAGTAGCTGTCCGAATTGTAGTTTTTACATCCCAAGCATTTTGCAAAGTACCCAAAACTTTTGCTAGAGCGCGTTGTTGCTTGCCGATTGCTGTAGCATATTCCAATTCGGCGGTGCGGATTTGGATCTGTTGATTGAGATTATCATTGAGAAATTGGACCTGTTTGTACAGCCGATGCTGTTTGACAGCCACCGCAAACCGCTCGCTCAGAGCTTGAGCCAGTCGAATATCGGCGTGATTCCACTCCTGTGCCTGTCCGGTGCGAACTTGTCGCCAAGCCTCAAAAGATTGACGGGGAGCCATTTGACGCTTATCAGGATCGCAGGTACCCGCCCAAACTAATTCTTGCTCGATATCACCCCGAAAAATCGTCAGACAACCGATGGATTCTTGCCCCAATTGCAGCGGAATAATTAATAATCCGCGAATATTAGTGCCTTCAAACGCGGGTGTGAGCGATCGAAATAAGGATTCTCGATGAATATCCGCCACCGCCCATACATTGGAGTCGCTGGTACCAGTTAGAGGCAATTCGGACAGCGCATACATCGATCGCATCCATTCCACCGACCAAGCTCTAGGTGCCAAACTGCTAGTATTATCCACAGGGGTAGGAGTAGCTACCGAGCTGAGATATTTTTGCCAGATCAGATTTTCTTCGATATAGGGATAGTCAATGGGATCTGGTTGTGTCCCACAATTATACAATTCCGCCCACTGTTTACTGCTTTGAATCGGTCGATCGACAGTACTATTTTGGGGCAAATACAACCGTCCGCCCACAGCTTGAAAGATCTCCACAGTCTCATCTAGGGCGGCTTGTAACTCCACCGTTGAGGTCGCATAGAGTAAACTAGTCACCCGATTCAGCGCAGCCTCTTGCTGGGCTTGCTGGCGCACTTGATCGAGTAACATCGACTGGGTAATTGCCACCGACAATCGATCGACAACAGACTGGAGCAGGGTTAAATCGTGATCGCCGAATGTTCGTCCCTCGCTATGATGGGAAACCAATAATCCCCATAAATGTTCCCCTGGGGCGAGAGCAGGCAGTGCTGCGGAACTATTAGTACTGCGTTCAATGACGATCGGAATCACGACAGAAGATTTCACCCCCATCGCCCGCAAATACTCAAGATGACAAGGATCGACAGCTCGATATTGCAGATCCGAGCCGGAACTTTGACCATTTTCGGTATATTTCAGCGAACTGATTCCGATCGTTTGAGCATCTAAATCAACGATCGTCCGCGTCCGCAATTGTAAGTACAACTCCCGCGCGTAGAGGGGAATATCATCGGCGGGAAAATGTAAATCCAGCAAGGATGGAAGCCGCTCTCCATCCACCGCCTCAGCAATCACTAGCCCACTATCATCGGGCTGAAACTGATAAATTTTAACTCGATCTGTACCCAAAAAAGCCCGTAATTGACTGACTGTAGCGTTCAAAATTTCCGCCAATTCCAACGATCGATTAATCTGCGTTGTAATCTGACTCAGTAACTGTTGTTGACTGCTGGGTAAATTTAATTCACTACCGATCTGGCAGCTGTTTTCAGTTAAGAACGGCATCAATGTTGCTCCGAAAATCGAGGTGTTTACTAATCCTAGAATTCCCCGAAGTTGGGCGATTATCACATTCTCAAGTCTAAAGCCTAAAGTTTTAGAATTTTTTGGGCATTATAAAAACAGTTAGCTCAGGTATCTCAAGAATGATGCATCCATCTGTAATCGTGGCATTTCAATTAGAATCGGCGATCGTTCGCAATCCACTGGTAGTTAGTCTAGCCACGACGGTATTAGAAGCTGTCGCGCTAATGAACGCGACAAATTCACTCGAAAATATAGATTCTACATCTCGATTTACTACGGGTACAGCTACACCGACAAGTTGCGTATTAATCGTGGAAAACGATCGATTAGTAGGGATTTTGACCGATCGAGATGTGGTGCGGATGATTACTAATCCACAATTGGACGCAGATTTACCAATCGCTGAGGTGATGAATTATCCCGTGATTAGCTTGAGTGAAGATTCCTTCACCGATCTGGCTGTCGCGATCGATCTGCTCTGTCAGCATCATATTCGGCATTTACCATTGCTCGATCAACACGATCGATTAATTGGACTACTAACTCGCGAAAGTTTGCAACAAAGATCCCACCCAAATGAATTGTGGCGTGAGCATGTATTTAAACTCCAAAAAGAACTTATAGATCATCAGATCGATCAAGAACTACTCTTGAAAAGTAATCACCAATTAACTATGAGTAACGAAGAACTCATCCGTGCAACTCGGTTAAAAGATGAATTCCTCGCTAACATGAGTCACGAGCTGCGAACGCCACTCAACGCAATTCTTGGTATGACTGAAGGCTTACAAGAAGGAATTTTTGGTGCTGCAAATCCCTCTCAACTTCAAGCAGTTCAAACGATCGAACGGAGTAGCAATCATCTCTTAGAATTAATCAACGATATCTTGGATCTCGCTAAAATTGGTGCGGGACAAGTGGAACTAGAATGTGCGCCAACAAACATCTGTGAGTTGTGCGAATCTAGTCTCGCCTTTGTCAAACAGCAAGCCATTCAAAAACGAATCCGGCTCCAAATCCAACTCCCACAACGTATTCCAAACATCTCGATCGACGAACGTCGAATTCGGCAAGTCTTAATCAATTTACTGAACAATGCTGTCAAATTTACACCCATCGGTGGAAATATTGCGCTGAACGTCACGATTGAAGCCGACAATACATATTCAAGTTTTATTCGGTTAGCAGTGATCGATACTGGAATTGGGATTAATAATGCCGATCTCGCCAAATTATTCCAGCCATTTATGCAAGTTAATATTGCTTTAAATCGCCAAAATAATGGGACTGGTTTAGGATTAGCCTTAGTCAAAGGAATAGTCGAAATGCACGGTGGTACCATCCAAGCTCTCAGTGAAGTTGGTGTTGGTAGTCAATTCATCGTCGATCTCCCAATTCCCCGATCCCCAAGTGATGCCAACATCCAGGGATTACTACCAGCTCTAGGCTTTTCACAACCAGTTCCCCAACAACTAGATCCGTTAACAGGTGAATCTTCCGCCAAATCATGGACAATTTTACTTGCAGAAGATAATGAAGCTAATATCAGCAGTATTTCTGGTTATCTTAACGCCAAAGGCTATCAGACTATTTTAGCAAGAAATGGTTTGGAGGCAATTAGCATTGCCCAATCTCAGTTGCCTAATTTAATTTTAATGGATATTCAGATGCCTAAAATGGATGGATTAGAAGCAATTCGACACATCCGCAATCATGCCGGATTGCAGGATATCCCGATTGTTGCTTTAACTGCTTTAGCCATGAGTGGCGATCGCGAAAAATGCCTTGATGCTGGTGCAGATGACTATCTCACTAAGCCAGTTAAACTCAAGGAATTGGCAACCACTATTCAGCAATTCTTAAATTAATTAATTAATAATTAATAATTATCACTCCCAACTCCCAACTCATGAACAACCATTCAATTCTCGTCATCGATGATGAAACCACTAATTTTGAAGTCATCGAAACATTGCTATCTAATGATAATTATGATCTGTATTATGCCAGCAATGGTCAAGACGCACTGGCAGACATAGATAAGTTCAATCCAGATGTAATTTTATTAGATTTAATGATGCCAGTGATGGACGGTTTGGAAGTATGCAAGCGATTAAGATTGATGCGAAAATGGCGATCAATTCCAATTATCATGGTGACTGCATCTTATGGAAAAAATATACTTGCACAATGTTTGGACGCAGGGGCGGATGACTTTGTTAATAAACCAGTTGATGGCCTAGAACTGAGAGCCAGAGTCAAATCGATGGTGCGAACAAAACAACAATTTGATCGAATTGAATCTTTAACAAAGCTTCAGCAAAAAAACATTACTTTATTAGAAAATGATCTAGGTGAATTAGGT
>JAJAYU010000276.1 GCA_026786125.1 Chamaesiphon sp. | reverse complement strand
CCCCCAGTCCCCCAGTCCCCTCCCTCATGACATACTTACTAGCAGGCGATCTCGGCGGTACCAAAACGCTGCTGAGACTAGTGAAAGCTGAATCGCCAGATCGATCGGAATTTGAATATATTTACAAGAGTCAGGAGTATACCAGCCTAGTCTCGATCGCCCAGGAATTTCTCGCAGCAGCACGAACCAAGTTTGGATCGAAAATCGTAGTTCAAGCCGCTTGTCTCGCCATTGCTGGAGCTGTGATTGATCGAGTTTCATACTTACCAAACCTTGATTGGCACATTAGCGCAGACGAACTTCAGCAAGAACTTAAAATCCCCCATATCGAATTAATCAACGACTTTGCGGCAGTAGGCTACGGGATTACACTATTGCCACCACAAGACCTCCACATCATCCAAACTGGACAATCCCAACAAAATGCACCAAAAGCAGTAATTGGCGCAGGTACAGGGCTAGGAGAAGCCTTGCTAATCCATAATGGGACAGACTATCAAGTCATTCCCACCGAGGGCGGACATACAGACTTTGCCGCTCGATCGATCCAAGAATTTGAATTCGTCCAATACTTGTGTCGCCAACAACAGGTGGGAAGAATCTCCAACGATCGAGTTATCTCTGGGCGCGGGATTGTGGCAATTTATCAATATCTGCGCGACACTAGTAAGCTACCGGAAAACCCTGAGATTGCCAGCTTAGTCAAACTGTGGGCATCCCAAACCGAGAAACTCGCCGATCCTGCTGCGCTGATTTCGGCAATGGCAATCGCCAAAACCGATCCACTTGCTCAAGCAACCATGCAGATATTTGTCACTGCGTATGGTGCTGAAGCTGGAAATCTCGCCCTCAAAATCCTCCCCTATGGTGGACTGTATATCGCGGGTGGTATCGCCGCCAAGAATCTACCATTACTTACTGATGGTACTTTTGCAACCGCATTTAATGACAAAGGTAGAGTCAGAGATTTGCTGGGTAACATACCTATATATGTAATTCTCAATCCGCAAGTCGGTCTGATTGGTGCAGCGGCGCAGGCAGTGAGATTAGTAGTTTAACTCTAGAATAGATGATTGTAATTAAAGTGACGGTTTCAATGAAACTATTCTGTCAGACTCACTGTCTAACGAGAGATCAATCCAAAGACGGTGCTGTCTAAAATATTAAGATTGTCAATGAGAAAAACATTAAAAGATTATAAAGGTTATAACGGTTATAATTAAGATCGCAGTGGTGCTATTAAAAGGAGGGCTATGTTTCTTAGACTCGCAAATGAACATCGGGAATTCGTCAAAGACTTAGTAATGAGCCTCCAAGCTCTAGCTACTGTTTTGGAGCGACGCGGCTATGAAGCTGCTTGCTATACTTGTGGCGAACAAATGAATAGTGCAAACTTCATGGTAAGTTTGGCGGAAAATCACCTGATTCGGTTCTTGGTCTCCGACTACGGCATTACCTGGACAGAATTGCGTGACGATCGCGAATTGATGAAATTAGAAGGTGCAGAGGCAATCTCGCAACTGCAAGAACTCGCAGATCTACTCAAAGTGCAACTCCATAGCGATGCACACATTTTAATCGGTTGAATTCAATCGAGGTTGACTATTTACCGATCGATGAATTGACGATTGGGTGTTGACCATAGAATGGAATGGCGTTTGACCAATCTGGACGCTCCCCTCGATCGTAAGCAATCTGCGCTAGAGCTAGTACACCCACCACAGTATCGGCAAGATTAGCCGATTGTGGAATAATGTGGTGATGTAAGGGCTGGAGATGAGCTAATTGGGTATCCCAATCGGTAGCTGAAAATACGCTGTCAGGCAGGATCGTAGTTAAGTCCTGAGGGTCGATACTTCGATTGTAAACTGCGCCAAATACTTCACCTCGTTGAGCACACATCGAAATTGCAATTGAACCAACTTGCTGGGATTGCCACGCGATCGCCCCTAGACTAGAAATAGTAAATACAGGCAGATTTAGCTGTTGTCCCAATGTCCGGGCAGTGACAACCGCTAACCTTGTGCCTGTGAACCCTCCAGGCCCATTAGCGACCGCAATCCAACCCAGATCTTGCCAAGTCTGCGGACTGAGAAATTCTAACAGATAGGGATGGAGATAATTAGAAGTCTCTCGCCCCAAATCCCATGTCTGGCAACGCACATCATCGGCATTACTGCTAATTGCTAAACCTAATGCGGGGCTGCTGGTATGTAATGCTAGACCGTATTTCATGAGTTAGTGAATGGCTTGCACTGAGCGTAGCCGTTGGCGTAGCCTCTCCGCAAGGAGAAGTGTGGATGGTGGATAGTGAATGGTGGATGGTGCCCAACATCTAAGTTTAAAGAATTGCCACAACCCATGATACTGGGGAAAACGATAGGATAACAGAAACACATTTGCAAGAAATCGGATCGATCAACCATGACTTTTGCTGATGCTGGATCTAATTCTAACCCTAATCCGCAACCTCAAACACTGAGAGAACGTTATCTCCAGACGATCGAGGAAATAGTCACACGGATTTTGACTGGTAAACAGATTATCTCCAAGGAGTATATTTATCAAATCCTGGTCGAAAAGATTGAACTGGGTACTAGTGAGGTGTTTGAAGGTTGTCTAAGTGAAATAGTCGCAGGAATAGAACGAGAAATCGCCAGCCAACCCGACGAGGTAAAGCAATCTAAATTGGGGCACAAACTCAACGCGCTCAAATGGATTCAGACAGCCTTGGAGCACGTTCAAGACGAACGCCAATCAGTAGCCGCCGTAACTGCAACAATTGATCGAATCATCACCGCCGAGCCGAATGAGCGGCTAAATACCCTGCTCCAAGCACTCGATCCCAATCAAGAGCGGAAATTGGATCGCGCTCAGATTCAACTGATGATTAAATCCCTCCAATCCGTGGCAACGGTGACGCTGCAACCCGCCGATTTTGAGCAATTGCGCCAATTATCCCACGGACTTGATCGGGGCTTGAATACCCTGCCAGCTTTAGAACCCCATCTAGTCAGTTGGGTGTACGAAAATGGTCAACAAATCGGCTTTGGCGGAGTCACAGAGAATGGCCCCTGGTCGCTGTGGGCGCGACATATCACCAAACCACTGATTCAGTCCTTATTCAAAACGATCGGGCTTCAGCGGTCAGTTTCCGACCTAGCAGCGGCTCAGGGGACTGGGGATGAAGGGGATTGGGCGGAGTTGGCGATCGTTTTACAAAGTATTCAGACTGCCTTAGTGACTTGGTTCGATGCTCAAATGTACGATCGAGATTGGGGTCAACGGATGGCGTTTAGTACGCTGATTACCTTTGCGGCAATTTGGAGCGAGTTGGCGAATGGGATTGGAAGAGCGACGGGGATTAATAGTACCCATCGAGAGGCAATTGCCAAAGCTTGTTTTCAGGTAACATTGCAAATCCTTCGCACCGCCGCCCAACGTCCGAATTTCCCACTCTACGGGGGGATTTTCGCCGCATTCTCTGGGGAAACTCTGCGGGATACGCTCTCTTATTTCGATCTCCCGCTCAAGCAAGTTGCGGGTACTCAGGAGAAGGGGCGATTATTAACTATTTTAGGTTATTCACAGCAAACATTAGGTCAGATTGATCGAGCCATCGCCCTCCACCAAGAAGCCTTGGAAAT
>JAJAYU010000275.1 GCA_026786125.1 Chamaesiphon sp. | reverse complement strand
TGACTGAGCGGAGCCGTTGGCTGAGCATGCCGTTGGCACAGTCACCAATTCAGATCCAATTAAAGATCCAAAAATCCCAGAGTCGGTAGTATAGCTCTGATTTTTCGATTGATAATCCTAGATAAATTGGCAACCAAAACACAAAACTAGCTGCAACACTAAAAATTGTTGTCAATCCAGCTACTTGCCATAATCTAGAACTACTTCGCAACCACAAATCGACAAACCAGGCTAACCCCATAATTGCGAATAACACCGCGCCCATATAGTGGTAAATAAATAAGCAGCGCGTCACTCTCACCCAAGGTAACAAATTAACAGCATAATTAACTACTATAAATATCGGCACACCAATGTAATTAATATTTAGGCTTTGAACTGGTGTCAAAATAGCTGTTTTGATAGTTGATTTGCCGTTACTTAGCCATACATATTTAATAATTAACCAACAGCAACCTAAAATCGCTACAAATGCAAACCACCATAGCACTGGATTACCCATTGCATGGATATCATAATAATAGCCTGGTTTATACTCTTTGAAATAATAAGCAAGCGGACGCATCAATAGCGGCCAAGTGTACCAATTTGCACAGTAAGGATGAATTCCAGTACCATTACCAACTTTTTGATGATAGTTGAGAATTGACAACTGGACATCGATAAAATTTGGGCTAGGGTTCTGAATAAGGTGTGGAATCCATAATAAACTATAGATGACAATTGGGAGAATTATTAAGCTCAGAATAATATGAGTTATCCGAATCTTTGCTAATTGATCGAATAATGAATTAGTGGTGACTGAACCCGATCTATTTGATATAATAATCTGCCAAACTTTAGCTGTAATAATCAGTAGATAAATCCCAACTAGAAATGAAAATCCATTCCATTTACAGGCAATTGATGCTCCAAAAGATATTCCGGCACCTGCCATTAGCAATCGGTAATACTTACGGCTCCTATTGCTAGCTAATAATACTAGTAACTGTCCCAATAATCCAAAGAAAATCAAGAAGATATTATTTAACGCATAGCGAGATTCAATTAGAAATAATCCATCTAAACTAATAAATAAAGCAGCTAGGAAGGCATAGCTAATCCGCTGACTTAGTTGATAAGCTAATCCAGCAACTAGCAGCGGAATTAATGAACCAAATAATGCATTGATCCAGCGATAGCTAAAGGTTGAGTGCAGCGAACCTGTGAGCGTATTAGTCGTATCTTGACCAAATGGCAACCTGTCACCAATCCAAATTCCGATCGCAATCAGATATTGACTAAGTGGTGGATGTGAATTAAAGAATTTTGTATTGGTGAGATAGTTATTGGCAAATTTAGCATAGTAAACTTCATCAAAAACGAATTCATTAAATCTACCCAACCCCCAAAATCTCAGTATCACTGAGATTACCCAAATCATAACTATGCCCCAGAGTGCAAGCTTACGATTACTGGCTGTATCTAAATTTACTAACATTGATTTATTTAGATGGTAACTGCCCAGGTAGTTGACGGTATTTAAGGTAATAACCGCCGCTACTGATTAAGACAATCAGAATTGCCCCAATGCCTAATGGATTAGGCAACCAAAATATTGCATCTAGATGATTGAGTTCACCAGGCTTAAGTTGCCAATCTACTTGATTTTTATTCTCTATTTCTACACCACCAATATTTCCAGATGCATCGCTACTTTTCACACCCCAAGGACTTTGGAGCCTAAAATTAAGGTCTACAAAGTTTTGTGCCGCAACACCAGCTTGCGAATCGCTAGATTTCAACGACAACGAACGCAGATCGATATCATAGATCAGTTGATTTCTGACTGCTACTAAAAAGTTATTCTGATTAATTTGGATGTGAGCGTTGAACTTAGTTTGATCTTGTCCATTTATCGGATTGGGATCAAAGTATCGATCGATCTTCGCCACTAGTACTTGAGCGTTATTGAATGGGATAATTACTTTGAAATCTCGATCGCTAATTCGTTCGATGCTACCTTCAGCCTGTTTTGTCCGTTGTTCGATACTGGCAATCCAGGTTTGAACAGCTTGTTGATTAAAACTATTTAATTGTTCGCCGAGTTGGATATGTTGGGTAATTTCGCCATAGTTCAAGCTCGAAAAATTCACACCAGTATCATACTTGACGCAACCAGATAAGCCGATGGCAATCGTGCAAACTAAAATTGCCAATTCTCGTTGGTATAGCCTCTCCCCTAGACAATTAATTAGACTCAGCCACCAATTGGTAAGTCTAACCAGCTTATCTGCCGCAGTTATAATTTTCATAAAAAATGTTTGGGAAGTCCCAGCGAGCTATTCCTTGGTCTATTTTATCATGCTATAATCAGGGGCTTTGCCACTGCTAATTGACCCTGCTCTATGAAAGCTCAAACCATCGCCCGCGAGTTAGCCCTGCTAGCTCTACCCCAATTATCCAAGGCGCAGAAGAAGTTAGCGCAGGCGCAACCGCGTGAATTGCAGTTGACACTAGAGGAGATGATGGTAAAAGCGATCTCGACGCTGAGAGAGGAGACTCAAGAGGCATTGGAAGCCGCTACAGCGGAATTACAGCGCAGCAATGACCGACTATTGAACAGTCAAACGAGAGCTAGTGACATTGAGGGTGCTAGACTGATGACCGCAGAAGCGATCGAATTAGTACAAGCAGCCATCAATCGGCTGGGACATGCGGTAGAAATGCCTGAACTGATTAATAATTTCAATCGTCCAGATGTCCGTAACTATGCCCTCCAACTATTAGTCAAAGCCACCGAAGAATCAGCCGAGATCGATACACTTCTGAGTAAAAGTATTGTAGATTGGCAGCTAGGTCGTTTACCGAAGATCGATCGAGATATTCTCAGACTCGCAGTAGCTGAAATCGTCTACATGGGTTTGGAAGAAAGAATCGCAATTAATGAAGCAATCGAACTAGCAAAGCGTTACAGTGACGACCAAGGACGGAAGTTAATCAATGGTGTCTTGCGTCGTGTTACCGAGCAATTGAAGCCAGGTACAACAGCCGAAAGTGTCGAAAGCTACGACTAATTTCTAATTCATCACTCATCACTCATCACCCATTATGGTTTTCGATTGGTTTCGTCGGAAGTTTGATAAACCTGAATCTGAATCACTCACCGATACCGAACAGATAGAAGAATCTATTGTCGCGGAAGAGGAAGAACTTGTTGTCCCAGTAGCAGAGCCAGAACCAGCGAACGAAGAGGTTGCGACTGATTATTTAGCTTGGGCAAAAGCAGCTTATCAAAATATTCAACAACAGGAAGCGGCGGCTGTAGCGGTAGTGGCACCGGAATCGGATCCAGTGCTAGCGGAAACCATTGAGGCTAACGCTGATGAGCTTGAAGCCGAAGTAGCTAATTCTAATGTTGAGCCAGAGCTAGCAGAATCTGACAGGGAAATTGAGGCAGTTAAAGAACCGGAAGCAACCCCAGAAAATGAGGAGAGTCTCCCGATTTGGGCGCGAGATGACCGTCAGCAGCGATTGGAACAGCTCAAGGCTACGGCAATCGAAACCGAAGCACCAGCAGCACCTGTGGCTGATGTTGAGCTAGATGATGATTTCTTATGGTCGGCGAAAGTGCTAGCCGATCGAGGACGGACACCAGAACAGGTATCATTAGACGAGATCAACTGGCTCAAAAAACTGCGTCAGGGTTTAGACAAAACTCGACGGGGATTTGTCAATCAACTCAAAGCTTTGATTGGTCAAGGGCCACTGAACGCTGATGCGGTAGAATCGATCGAGACTTTATTGCTCCAAGCTGATGTCGGTGTGGAAGCAACTGACTATGTAATCGAGACATTGCAAGCAAAACTCCGGCAGGAATCCTTACCACCAGACGAAGCTATCGCTTATCTCAAACAAATTTTATGCGATTTGCTCGATAAGCCCTTCCAATCAAATTATGATGCTGAATTTTTACCTGTCCGCGAGCAGCTCAATATCTGGCTACTAGTCGGAGTCAATGGAGTTGGCAAAACTACCACCATTGGTAAACTGGCTCACATGACCAAATCATCAGGTTACAAATGTTTAATTGCCGCTGGTGATACCTTCCGTGCCGCTGCCGTTGAACAGGTGAAAGTTTGGGGAGATCGGAGTGGAATTGAAGTCATTGCCAATCCAGGTCAAAATACCGATCCTGCTGCTGTTGTTTATGATGCGATTAGTGCTGCCCAAGCACGAGGAACTGAGTTACTATTAGTCGATACCGCCGGAAGATTACAAAACAAAAAAAATCTGATGGATGAGTTGAGCAAAGTTCGTCGAATTATCGATAAACAAGCAAATGGTGCCCAAGTTGAATCTTTATTGGTACTTGATGCTACTCTAGGACAAAACGGTCTGCGTCAGGCCCAAGTATTTGCCGAAGCTGCTAAGTTAAGTGGTGTGGTATTAACTAAGCTCGATGGTACTGCCAAAGGTGGTGTAGCCCTAGCCGTAGTCCAGCAACTTGGGTTGCCGATTCGATTTATCGGTGCTGGCGAAGGGATCGAAGATTTGAGACCATTTTCTAGCTATGAATTTGTCGAGGCGTTATTAAGTGGTTAGGCATTACCCCGTATGAATTATGAACCAAAAGTTATGTCAGTAGTCGCGCTCCAAGAATTGGTCGCAAACCTCCATCGGCAACAAAAGAAAACCCACGAGCTACTGAGTAACTTAGGTTTCGCGCTGCGAAGTTTTAAAAATCTCAATCAATTTTTGGAACTAATCCCATTAATGGTAACTCGCGTTACTGATGGGGAAGGTGGCGCAATTATTCTGTTCAAAAAAACTGGTCAGTTGCAAATTCAACAGTTGCATTGTCAAGGTGAAGACAACTGCAACGATCTGCGTCAGCGGATTGAAAAATCGATTTTCCAAACACTCACAGATGTCTCTGAAGGTAAAGAAATTAGTTTCCACACTGATTTCTGGGAGAAATTGGAAAGTAGAATTGAATTGGATATTAGCTATCCAATTAAGATTTTTAGAACCCCAATTCTATTGGGAACTGGAGAACGGGGTAGATTATATGTGTTCTCTCAAAATCCTGATTATGAGTGGACAGACGATCGCCAGAAACTATTACAATTAGTTGCCGATCAAACTGCGGTAGCGATTCATAATGACGAATTAACGGTAGAATTACGCAAGAAAGAACGACTTGATCGAGAATTAGAAATCGGTGCTGAAATTCAAGAAAGATTATTACCTAAGAAGTTTCCAGATATTCCTGGGTTAGAAATAGCCGCTTGTTATCTCAATGCCAATCATGTCGGGGGGGATTATTATGATTTTATCCCAGCTAATTACGATCGACTTAACGACCAGAAAAGTGACACTAATACTAATAAATGGAGCATCACAATTGGGGATGTGATGGGCAAAGGTGTCCCCGCCGGACTGATTATGACCATGACACGGGGGATGCTCCGTGCAGAAGTCCTCAATGGTCATTCTCCAGCACGCATTCTCCAGCATCTAAATCGAGTGATGTTTGAAGATCTGGAAAATTCCAGTCGGTTTGTAACCTTATTTTATTCCGAATACGATCCTGTCACCAACATCCTCACCTATACCAACGCTGCTCACAATCCGCCACTATACTGGCAAGCAGCCACAGATAAAATCTTGCGATTAGATACCCAAGGAGCTTTGATTGGGCTGGAAGCAGATTCCCAATATGAGGAGGCTCACGTTCAACTCCAGCCAGGAGATACGATTATTTACTACACTGATGGCTTCACCGATGCGGCAAATCAGGATGGAGAAAGATTTAATGAGGAAAATCTCATTTACACCTTCCATACCGCCTGTAAACAGCAACTAACATCCCAAGCCATTCTCGACTTGATTGTTTCCACTCTCAATACCTTCACAGGCAATAATCGGGCAAATGGAGACGATATGACGATGGTGGTGATGAAGGTTGGGATGTAGGGGGAGAAATGTATTTAGCCTAAAGCCTAAAGCCTAAAGCCCAAAGCCCAAAGCCCAAAGCCCAAAGCCTAATTACCGCAGCTTATTAATCCACTCTCGTGCTTGGTAGTAGCCGCCGAGATCTTTTTGTTGCTGGAATAATTTTGCGGCTCGATTAAAGTCTACTTTTGCACCCTGACGATCGCCGAGATCGTGTCGGCCGATGGCTCTGTTATAGTAAGCATCAGCGAAGTTTCGATCGCAGCGAATTGCTCGATTGAAATCGCGAATCGATTGAACTGGATTGCCAGCCATCGCATTGACATTTCCCCTAGAGTTATAGACATCCGCACTGTTTGGATCGAGTTCGATTGCTCGATCAAAGTCCTTGATTGCGCCGACAAGATCATTAAGCATCGCTTTGCTAAAGCCCCGACTGCTATAAGCATCCCCTCGATTGGGATGAGTCTTGATAAATTCGGTGTAATCGGCAATTGCACCAGGATAATCTTCTTGCTCCTGCTTTTTTGCCGCTTCCTCTAGCAAGTTGGTGCTCGTCGGAACAGAAATAAGTTTCAACTGTTCGATCTGGAATTTGGGCGCATAACCCAGGGCGGATTCGACTCGACTCAGCTCAAAGACACTAGCTAGCGCGATGAGCGTAACAGCCGTTGGAATAGATTTCATAGACTTCTATGTATGGAAGGCTCGTACCACATCTTAACTAATTTTTTGACGATCGCAAATCCCCAACCGATCGAAAGTTCAAGTATCTTCAGTTAATTTGGGGTGAAAATCGAGCAAAAGGACAAGATGCGTCATATAATGTGATTATCTAGCTAGGGGATTGAACCTGGATAGAAACCCGCTCACTGCCTAATGATGGTCAAGAGTGTCAAGTATTAACCGTCGCAACATTCGATCGATAAACCAATATAATTATTAATATTGGTAAAGAATTTGCAACATACTGGGAAAACGCAACCGTTATGGGTCGATTAGGGGTTTTATTACTGAATTTGGGTGGACCGGAGCAACTATCGGATGTGCGACCGTTCCTATTTAACCTGTTTTCCGACCCCGAAATCATTCGGATTCCGATTACGGCATTCCAGAAGCCACTAGCTTGGCTGATTTCAACTTCACGCGCCAAGAAGTCTCGCGCCAATTACCAGAAGATTGGGGGTGGTTCGCCACTGCGCCGGATTACCGAAGCCCAAGCACGAGCATTAGAGCAGCAATTAATTGCTCAGGGTGAAGATGCGAAGGTGTACATTGGGATGCGCTATTGGTACCCATTTACTGAAGATGCCCTCGCGCGGATCAAACAAGATGGGATCGAACAATTGGTGATTCTGCCTTTATATCCCCAATTTTCGATTAGTACCAGCGGTTCGAGCTTTCGACTGATCGAAAAAATCTGGAAAGAAAATCCCGAACTCCAGCCATCAGAGTACACAGTTGTTGCAGATTGGTACAAAGAACCAGGTTATCTTCAAGCGATGACCGAACTGATTGGCACCGAAATCGATAAATGCCCAAATCCCGATCGAGCACATGTATTTTTCAGTGCTCATGGTGTCCCTGTCAGCTACATTCAAGAAGCTGGCGATCCATATCAGTCAGAGATTGAAGACTGCACCAAACTGATTATGCAGACACTAGGGCGGAAGAACGAACATTCCCTCGCCTATCAAAGTAAAGTAGGGCCAGTTGAATGGCTTCAGCCCTATACTGAAGATGCGATCATTCAATTAGCCGCGCAAGGTGTTGAGCAGCTAGTCGTCGTCCCGATTAGCTTTGTGTCCGAGCATATCGAAACCCTAGAAGAAATCGATATCGAATATCGAGAGATTGCCGAAGAAGCGGGCATTCATGTCTTCAACAGGGTACCTGCGCTGGATATGAACCCCGTTTTCATCCAAACACTAGTCGATCTAGTCCTGAGGGCTGCGTCAGAGCCTAGTCTGGATCTTGATCGAGTCACCAAGATTAAGAAGAAAATCAAGATGTATCCCCAGGAGAAGTGGGAGATGGGTCTGACCACTGCCGCAGAGGTCTGGAATGGTCGTCTGGCGATGTTGGGCTTTATTGGGGTGATTGTGGAGATATTTACTGGCCGTGGACCACTGCATTTGTTTGGAATACTTTAATTTAGGGAATAGGGGATAGTAGGAAGGGGATAGGGGATATTTTAGAATTAGGCTTTGGCTCTTTAACTATCTTGTCTTCTTATTCCCTATCCCCTATCCCCTTCCAAGAATGAATATCCAACGCTGGATTGCGCGAAGACAGAATCAGTGGCAAGAATTTGAGGGATTGCTCCAGCGGGCAGAACAGCGTGGAGTTAAATCGTTGAGTGCGAAAGAGATTGGTACTCTAGCCAGTTTATATCGATCGGTAGCAGCAGATTTGGCGCGGGCAAATACCAATCAAATTGGTGAAACGATCGTCCAAGAATTACAGGCTTTGACTACTCGCGGTTATAGCCTCATCTATCGGGGTTCTAGGCGACAAGAATTACGACAAGCGATCAATTTTTATCAGTGGGGGCTACCGCAGGTACTACGGGAAACTTGGGGCTATACCGCGATTGCCTTCGGATTATTTCTGGTGGGTGGGCTGATTGCTTGGTGGTTTGCTTGGCAGGATGCGAGTTTTATGTCCCTGATCGTGCCGGAGAGTATGATTGAGAAAGTACGCGATCAACGTCAGCTCTGGATGGGGTCAATTTTGGGTACAGAACCCTTTGCAGCTACTAGTATCGCGATAAATAACCTAACCGTTGCTTTTCGGATGGTAGGTGGTGGAATTCTGGCAGGATTCTGGACAGTCTACGCGCTGTTTTACAACGGATTGCTCATTGGTGCTGTCGCTACATTAGTCGGTCAAAATGACTTAGCTTATCCATTCTGGGCATTTGTTTTCCCTCACGGTGCATTGGAATTACCCGCGATTTTTATTGCAGGTGGTGCGGGGTTATTGATTGCGCGGGGGCTAGTATTTCCAGGTAGATATCGGCGGCGGGATGCCCTGCGGATCTATGGTTTACAGGCTGCACAGCTTGTGATGGGCATCTTCCCGATGTTATTGGTTGCTGGAGCGATTGAAGGTTTTTTCTCACCGCAGGAAGTGATTCCTAGTCCCGTAAAATATTTAGCGGGAACTGGTTTATTTATTTTATTGATTCTCTACACATTACGTCAGGAAAAGGGAAAAGGGATTAGGGAATAGGGGTTAGGGAGATTTACACTATTCCCTATTCCCTTTTCTCTATCCCCTATCTTCTGAAAGAAGTCTTAATCAGCAGTCGCCAGTTCGTTGTCGTTGCGATTGCGTTTGCGAGTGAGGAGATTGAATAATTGGATCCCAATCGCTTTAATTAGATTACCTTCTAATTCGTTGAACATCACCATGTTCATATCAAAAGCAGCATTAGCTTCATCGACAACTTG
Source organism: Chamaesiphon sp. (assembly GCA_026786125.1). GTDB lineage: Bacteria > Cyanobacteriota > Cyanobacteriia > Cyanobacteriales > Chamaesiphonaceae > Chamaesiphon. Next base: position 3,031 of record JAJAYU010000275.1, on the reverse strand, counting down.
ATCGAGCTTGGCTTCATCGATGGGTAAATCGTTCATCGCTTGACGATAGTTATTCTTAAAAGCTTTCTCATCAGGGATTTGAGTGAACTCATAAAACGCAGTACCTTCGCCATCGGTGAGATTCATCGCATTCACGGCGATTTTCTTGAGAATTTGACCACCGGAGAGATCGCCCAAGTAGCGGGTGTAGAGATGTGCTACTAATAGAGCTGGATCTCGCTCGGCTACTTCATGAATCCGCGCGATATACTTTTTGGTAGCCTCGGAAGGAGCTACTTGTTCTTTCCAGTTAGCACCGTAGTAGAAGGCTAAGTCTTGCTCTAGAGCAGCTTTGCGATCAAGTTCAGGGAAAAATACTTTAGATAGAATGGGATCGTCAGTATGCTTGTGCATCTCCTCTTCCATCGCTGAGTAGACGAAGTAGAGATTATTGACTAGCTTCCGGTAAGATTTTTTCTCAACGGTTCCTTTGAGAAAGCAGGCGATGAAACCTGTACTTTCAGCCATACTGTGAGATTTTTTGGTACCCTCACGGAGTTTAGTAGCTAGGTTAGAAGTCATTTTAAAAAATTTCCGAATATATATACCAACTAATCTTGTTAGCTTAAGATAATTTGATGAGAATTTCTATTAAGATTTATGACAAGGACTACATGGTTCTCTTGAGAGAATACCCGATCTAAATGATTGGGTTAGCATTTTTATTGGTTAGTTAGCATATTTTAATAATGGATCACATGACGATCAAGATTCACGAATAAAAATTCGGGGACTGGATGGCTGGTATGATTGCTGATAGGCGATTTTGATTAATCAGCAATTAGAACCTCAATATAAAAATATCTATGAAAATCTTATTTGTCGCGGCGGAAGCTGCACCGATTGCCAAAGTCGGGGGGATGGCGGATGTCGTTGGTGCGCTGCCCAAATTTCTGCGAAAGATGGGACATGATGTGCGGATTTTCATGCCTTATTATGGCTCATTGGTGGGGAAATTAGATATTCCCTATGAGCCAGTGTGGAATGGGTACGCGATGTTCAATCACTTCGCGGTATATGAGACAGTGCTGCCAGGTACTGATGTACCGTTGTACTTATTTGGACATCCTGTGTTCGATCCGCAGCGGATTTATGGTGGTGAGGATGAGGATTGGCGATTTACGTTTTTTGCCAATGGCGCGGCGGAGTTTTGCTGGAATTATTGGAAGCCAAATGTGCTCCACTGTCATGATTGGCATACGGGAATGCTGCCCGTCTGGATGCACCAAGATCCTGATATTAGTACGATCTTCACAATCCATAATTTAGCTTATCAAGGACCGTGGCGATGGTATCTGGAAAGAATTACTTGGTGTCCGTGGTATATGCAAGGACATAATACAATGGCGGCGGCGGTACAATTTGCCGATCGAGTAAATACAGTTTCACCTACTTATGCCGATCAGATCAAGACGATCGAGTATGGTGAAAAGATTGAGGGATTATTATCGTTTATTAGCGATCGATTGTCAGGGATTGTCAATGGGATTGATACTGAGGTATACGATCCAGGGAATGACAAAGCTCTAGTTAAAACTTACACTACTAAAACGATCGAAGATCGGAGCGAAAATAAAGTCGCGCTGCAAAAAGAAATCGGCTTGACGATCGATCCTGATGTATTTACAGTCGGGATGGTATCGCGATTGGTAGAGCAAAAGGGATTGGATTTGATCCTCCAGACACTCGATCGATTTCTCGCATATACTAATGCTCAGTTTATCATTTTGGGCACAGGCGATCGCCAATACGAGAACCAATTATGGGAACTAGCTTCTCGCTATCCAGGGCGGATGGCAACGTATCTAATGTACAATGAGTCCCTGTCACGGCGGATCTATGCTGGCTCTGATGCCTTCTTGATGCCCAGCCGATTTGAGCCTTGCGGGATCTCCCAGATGTTAGCCATGCGCTATGGCTGTGTGCCGATTGTCCGCCGCACAGGTGGATTGGTAGATACCGTCACCCACCACGATCCGCAAAATCAGAAAGGTACAGGCTATTGTTTCGATCGCTACGAACCCCTAGATCTCTATACCTGCATGGTTCGCGCCTGGGAAAGCTTCAACTACAAACCCCAATGGCAAGCCCTCCAACAACGCGGTATGGAAACCGATTTTAGCTGGGACAAATCAGCACAAGAGTACGATGCCCTCTACGCTTCGGTTTTAGCAGGATAGATATAGTGATGAGTTGATAGTAATAACTATCAACTCATCACTATATCAATTATCTAAAGCATTCCCGAAGCACAACCAACCATAGCCTTTCAAAATTTGATCTGACAGGGGGTTTATCAGTTTCTAGTTGTATTTTATTCACGATCGAGACAGTTCAATATTTTATTACTAGGATCTAAAATGGCTTACCGTAATCCCACACCCACCGTCGATATTATTATTGAACTGATCGACAGACCCTACCGCCCCATTATTTTGATCGAACGGCTTAACCCGCCTTATGGCTGGGCATTGCCTGGCGGATTTGTAGATTATGGTGAGTCGCTGGAAACAGCCGCAATGAGGGAAGCTCAAGAAGAAATTGGACTAGAGGTGCAATTACTCGAACAATTTCATGTTTATTCAGCACCCGATCGAGATCCCAGACAGCATACTATTAGTATTGTATTTATCGCTACTGCAACCGGAAATCCGATCGCTCAAGATGATGCTAAAAGCGTCAAGATCTTCGCACCCTGGGAAATTCCCACAGAACTCTGCTTCGATCATGGGCTAATTCTCAAAGACTATTTAGAGTATCGAAATTACCATCGCCGTCCGAGAATAGTGGTTTAGTGAATGGTGGATGGTGGATGGTGAATAGTGAATAGTGGATGCAAGCATCTCTATTTCCTCAGTCTCCCAGTCTCCCAGTCCCCCCGTCTGCCCGCCACCCAATCCCCAAATCGCCCCCGCGCCGCCGCCCCCCCCCCCCCCCACACCACCACCCAAACCACAAAGCCCGAACACAAAAAAAAAACCCCCCAGAATCT
>JAJAYU010000274.1 GCA_026786125.1 Chamaesiphon sp. | reverse complement strand
ACTGTTCGCGGTAGCGGAGCGTTTGCCCTAGCAATAGCGTCTGCCTCAGCAGAGCGTAGCCGTTGGCGGTAGCGGAGCGTTTACCCCAGCAATAGCCTCTCCGCAAGGAGAAGTGTGGATAGTGAATGGTGGATGGTGGCTTAATAATTCAGTCTCCCAGTCTCCCAGTCCCCCAACTCTAAATAATATAATTTGTCACCTCTCCCTGGGCTGCTTGCCAACTCCGAGCATCGTAGTAGAGATCTGCAAGGGAAATACTTGCTAGAGCTGCTTGGAGCTTTTCGTTGAGTCTGCGCCAGAGCATTTGTGTGACCCAATCGGTGGCTAAATTATCACTAAGAGATCGATTGTCCTCAGATCGATCGACTACCATTGATTCACCAACTGCTACTAAGATATCACTCAGAGCAATTTGGGTAGGGTTTTTTGCAAGTTTATAACCACCATTTACCCCCCGAATTGACTCAACCAATCCAGCTCGTCGCAATTCGATTAATAACTTTTCGAGGTAGGGAATTGGTAAATATTGACGATGGGCGATCGCAGTTACTGAAGCTGGGCCATAATTCGGTTGTAAACTGAGATCTAGCATTGCCTTAACGCTGTAATGTCCGCGAGTAGTCAGTTTCATATTTGTGCTGGCTGTTTCATCTGCTGGCCTTTTTGCTCTGACACTAAATCTTTAACGATCCTAACAGACTCTACTAGTTATAACGATCAAGATTACAGATGAATCTATTGATCGATATTTTAGCAAAAAGATTTTCACTACTAGCCACTCCTTACCAACTACTATTTACGCTTCACCTGATATTTGAACTGAAGTTTCGTTTCGCTCTAAAAAAGATGAGATTTCTGGTAGAGATAGTTCACAAAATTCTTCTAATCAGTGTACTATGGAGATAAGTGCTAATAGCAACCTCCAATAACTAATTGCAGGTCTAGGTTAGCAAAACCGCAACGCCGGATAGCGTTAGACCCTCTAGATTGAAATCTAAGTTGATGAGTAATAAGAAAAATATTGAACCACTAGTTGGCGAAGAACTACTTCAAAAAGTCAAAGACCTCGGTAATACCAGCAAAGAAGATAAGGCGCGTGAATGCGGCTACTTCACCGAAACTAAGAACGGTGTCGAGCGCGTTAACATGATGAAGTTTTTGACCGCGATGATCGATGCTGAAGGCATTGAATTAGACAGCAAATCTGTTGGTGGCGGTCGTGGTGGTCGCAGTGCCAGCTATAAAATTACTGTTCAATCGAATAAGAACTTACTGATTGGTGCTGCTTATACCAAGCAAATGGGCTTAAAAGAAGGCGATGTATTTGAGATTACCCTCGGACGCAAGCACATTCATCTCAAGCAAGTGGAAAAAGACGGTGAAGAATAGGTCTAAAAGATCTTTTGCATCAGTCATTTAATGTATCTGGGGTAGCTGGTTTCCTTGGAGAATTGCTATTTCTCTATCTTGCTAGCAAATTTTTGACTACTGCTGTAGCAATCAAAAATTTGCTAGCTCGATTTGTTTTAGGGACTTTACGCTCAATTTATTACTTATACTATCTTTAGCTTCATGTCTCGGATCAAAGTCAGACAGCATGTCAATCCACTCAGCATTATCTACAAAGAGTCACTGGTTCCGCCCGATTGGTCGGTAGTTTATCCAGATTTGACGGTACCGATTCATCTAGATATTGGCGCAGCTTATGGACGATTTTTACTGGAGTTGGCACAACACAATCCAGAGTGGAACTGTTTAGGGATTGAAATCCGTGAAGCTCTAGTCACTCACGCCAATCAAAAGCGGGATGACGCAAATTTGACCAATCTTCACTATGTATTTGGCAATATTAATACATCACTCGCTACCCTGCTCGCATCTCTCCCCACTGAAAAATTGCGGCGGATCAGTATTCAATATCCAGATCCCTGCTTTAAAACTAGACACGCAAAACGACGCGTGGTTCAACCAGAATTAGTCAACGATATCGCCCGTTATTTACCTAGTGGTGGCGAAGTATTTCTTCAGTCAGATCTGGAATGGGTTGCTCAAGAAATGTGCGACAGATTTAGCGAAAATCCTGCTTTTCGCCGCACTCAATCAGAGTGGATCGAACCGAATCCATTGGGTATACCGACGGAGCGCGAAGTAGCAACCTTGAATAAGGGTTTACCTGTTCATCGAGCAATATGGGTTAGGGAATAGAGAATAGGGTAGAGTTGAGAATAACGCAACTGTCTTAAAATGCGCTTCTATGATCCTAATCTCTATCCCCTATCCCCTTACTTATGCTTAAGATTAATACAACTCCACTCCTGACGATTCCAGACTGTCCCAACGATCCAACCTTGCTTTTCCATCACATTGGAAACATCAGCTACTTGGCTAGATAAAATCCCGCTCAAAATTGCCCAACCTTTTGGTTTGACAAGTGCAGCCATCGACGGCGCAAGTTCCATAATCACGTCTGCTAAAATATTGCAAACAAAACCATCAACAGGTTCAGGAATTATCGCCTGAAGTTGATCGATACTGCCGAGATCGACGATTAATTTTTCAGTTGGGATCAGATTGAGATCGCGATTTTCGCCAGTTGCTTTGACCGCTAATGGGTCATTATCAACAGCATAAACTTGCACAGCACCCAACAATAATGCGGCTGTAGAAAGAATACCAGATCCGCAGCCAATATCAGCGATCGTCAAGTTTGATCCAGGTTGGAGGCGCATTTCGAGAGCTTCTAGACACAATTGAGTAGTCGCATGAGTACCTGTGCCAAAAGCAACTCCAGGATCTAGGGTCAGAATAATTCGATCGGAATCTGTAGGTGGCTCAATCCACGCAGGATTAATTAATAATCTATCGCCAATTGGTTGTGGCTGCCAATGTTGTTTCCAGCTACTCGACCAATCTTCTTCATCAATTAGACTGCACTTAGTGATTGGCAAAGCGCAACCAATTGCCCGCGCATCCTCCTCAAATTGCAAGGAGAGATCGGATACTTCCAATAATTTGACTTGAGCTTGAGAGATATAAGCCGCAATCAAAATTTCACTACCCAGTTGTTGGGTAGACATTCCTTTGCACCCAAATTCGCTCAGTCTCCAAAAGATACTTTCTTCTAGATCGGCTACGCACTCAATTTTGATTTCCCACCAGCTATTAGACATGATTCCAAGTATCTGTGTATAAAAAAGTTCTAATAACTATCTAAGTCTAGATAATAACTGTGATGATGAGTTAATTTCTCATCACCACAGTACCATAGTGGACATCTAAATTAGTAAGATCCCTATGAATTCAATTACTAACGATCAACAATCAACTTAAGTTAGCGTGACAGTATAAGCATCACTAATTCCCGTTACTTGTTTGATTTCTGCCAAAATCCCATCGGGTAAAGGATCGTCGATGCTCAACACCATGACAGCATCGCCACGGACGATTTTGCGCCCAACTTGCATACTGGCAATATTGACATTGAACTTGCCCAAGAGCGAACCAATAATCCCAATAATTCCAGGCACATCTTTATGCACGGTAAAGAGCATATTTTCAGTCGGTGCGACGTTAACTGGAAAATCATCAACGCTGGTAATTCGGAGTTCGGAATCACCTAATAATGCTCCCGTAACTGAATGTTGACCCAAAGAACCCTTCGCTGTTAGCTTGAGGGTTGCGGCATAGTCTCGCACCGAAGCATCACGAGTTTCAGAGACATGAATACCGCGTTCTTTTGCTTCAATTCCGGCATTGACATAGTTTACTCGTTCCCGCAGGGCTGGAAACAATAAACCTTTGAGCGCGGCGGTAATAATTGGTTTAGTTTGTTGCTCGGCGAGATCGCCATATAAGCCAATTTGAAGATCGTTGATCCGTCCGCCAGCTAGTTGACTGACCATATTGCCGAGGGTTTCAGCCAGTTGCAGATAGGGCTTCAACTGTTGGAGTGCATCAGGGTGTAAGCCTGGAATATTTACCGCAGAGCGGGCTGGTAGCCCCATCAATACGTCCCGAATCTGTTCGGCAACGTCGAGGGCGACATTGACTTGAGCTTCGGCGGTAGACGCGCCTAAGTGAGGCGTGAGGACTAGTTCTTTGCCCAATGAGCGCAACTCAGATTCACCGAGTGGCTCGACTGCATAGACATCGATCGCCGCACCTGCAATTGTACCGTCCTTTAGAGCTTGAGCTAGAGCAGATTCATCGATGATGCCGCCGCGAGCACAGTTGATGATCCGCGCTTGGGGCTTCATTTTCGCCAATGTCTCGGCATTGATTAGGTTAGCCGTTTCTGGCGTTTTGGGAATATGGAGCGTAATGTAGTCGGATTGGCGGAAGATCGTATCCAAATCAACCAACGTACAACCTAATTGCTCGGCGCGTTCGGCTGAAATAAATGGATCGTAAGCTAATAATTTCATCCCCAGTGCTTTGGCAACAGTGGCAACGTGGGAACCGATTTTGCCCAGTCCAACTACACCGAGAGTTTTTTTGTAAACTTCAGTCCCGACAAATTGTTTGCGATTCCATTGCCCAGCTTTCATTGACTGGTTAGCTTCAGGAATATATCGCGCCATTGACAGCATCATTGCTAAAGCATGTTCAGCAGCGGCGATCGTATTACCTTCAGGGGAATTAACTACGACAATCCCTTTACGGGTAGCCGCTGGGACATCGACGTTATCGACCCCAACACCTGCCCGACCGATAATTTTGAGGTTGGTGGCAGCTTCAATAATTTCTTTGGTAATACGGGTTTCCGATCGAATCATAATCCCATCGTGTCGCCGATAATTTGCGCCAATTCTGCTGGAGGCAAGCCAATTCTGACATCTACTTGGGCAACTTGGAGCAGGATATCAATCCCCGCTTGGTCGATCGGATCGGAAACAAGAACTTTAGACACAGGTTCGGTTAAGGTAAAGGATTAGTGCAATAGCACATTCTAACTGGATTCGTCGATGAGAGGGAGTATTTCGCGGCTCGATCCTCATATTAATTAATGGTATGGGAGACAGAGAGATGGGGAAAATGCTTGCCTGTCTGTAGTCCTAACTCCCAACTCCCAACTCAACTCTCAGT
>JAJAYU010000273.1 GCA_026786125.1 Chamaesiphon sp. | reverse complement strand
CCCTACCCCCTATCCCCTATCCCCTCTGCTTTAATTCTCCTCGACGAAGTAGGAGCTGGAACCGATCCCGCCGAAGGTAGCGCATTAGCGATCGCCTTATTGCAGTATTTAGCCGATCGAGCGATGTTGACGATCGCCTCGACTCACTATGGCGAATTGAAGGCTCTCAAGTATCAAGACAGCCGCTTTGAGAATGCTTCGGTGGAATTTGATGGTGTCAAACTTGCGCCGACTTATCGTTTATTATGGGGGATTCCAGGTCGATCAAATGCACTATCGATCGCCCAAAGATTGGGGCTAAATAGTGAAGTAATTGAGAATGCTAAATCTCAAGTAGTCTTGGGGGCAACTCAGGAAGTAAACGAGGTAATTGCTGGGCTAGAAGCACAACGGCGGAATCAGGAAACCAAGGCGAATCAAGCAGCGGCAATTTTAAAACAGGCGGAAGCATTTTATCTAGAAGTTTCCCAAAAAGCGGCGCAATTACAAGCGCGGGAACAGGAACTCAAGCTCAATCAAGAACGAGCAATTCAAGCGGCAATCGCTGAAGCCAAAGGCGAAATCGCTCAAGTGATTCGCCAACTTCAACAAGGCCCTCAGACCGCTCAGGCTGCCCAGCAAGCCACTACTGGACTCGATGGACTCACAAATCGTCATCTCCAAGCTAAATCGACCCCCAAGCCGCCTCCAGGATTCAATCCTCAGATTGGCGATCGGATTCGGATTCCCAAGATTGGTCAAAAAGCCGAGGTGATTAGTAAAGTAGATGAAAATGGCAATCTCAATGTCAAATTTGGGATGATGAAGATGAATGTTGCCCTAGCTGATATTGAATCACTAACTGGTGAAAAAGCCGATCCATTACCAAAGAAATCGGGAGCAAAAGTTTCAGGTAAAGCTACAACCGTTGCTGCTGTCGTCGCGATTCGGACATCGACAAATACTGTTGATATTCGGGGGCAACGAGTGGCAAATGCGGAAGCTGAGATCGAGAGGGGGATCGGCAAAGCTTATCAATCAGGGATTATGTGGGTAATTCATGGCAAAGGTACAGGTAAGCTCCGGGAAGGAGTTCACGAATTTTTGAGTTATCATCCTCAAGTCGATCGATTTGAATTAGCAGGTGAAAAAGATGGTGGCGGTGGTGTGACGATCGCTTATCTGAAATAGTTAATTAACGATACTATCTAGCTTAAGATAAAGTTTCATAAATTTCAGGATTAGGAAATAAATTAATGAAATGTGTCCTTTGTAAACACGGAGCAACCTATTCTGGCAATGTTACCATTACCTTAGAACGAGATAATTGCATCATTATCCTTAAAGGTGTGCCCGCCGATATTTGCGAAAATTGTGGTGAATATTATCTCAGTCAAGGCACAACTAAATCTGTTCTCTCCCGTGCCGAGAGGGTTGTAGACGGAAATGCTGAAATTGAAGTTCTTCGTTTTGCTGCCTAATACTTTGTGTTAAAGAGTATTTTTATGAGCAAGAAAAAATTTCTGTATTAAATCTTAGATTGATTATTAGTAATTAGATTCCAGATTTTGATTAGCCAGTTTTCGATCTGAAGTATTAATCGATCGATCCATTCTAGAGCTATAGTAATTAGCGACTTACTATAGCCAATTTGTTCTGCTTCTGTTTCAATCCAGTCTGGATTGAATTCTACGTTTTGAAAAATCTTGCGGTCTAATTTAGCGTAGTTTTGCGTAGATTGACGGTGACTGTGAGTAATTTCGCTCGTTTGTATAGTATCACTTATTGCGAATCGATTGTTGCTAGTTACTTTCTCGCTCCTATTTTCACGATGTTGTTCTATTCTTGTTAACTGAAATTCTTCGGGTTGATGGATAATTTGACTACTTTGAAATTCGTTAAAGCCAGTGGGCGAAATAGATAGATAGTCACGATAGTAGCTCCACCATTGCTTGAGCCATTTTGGTTGCAGCTCGATCAGTGTCTGCCAGATTGGATTAGTTACAATAACCAGCGACTCTGGTTCATTAATTGGTGGGAGTTGGGGTAGATCTAAAAATCGCTCGATTTGTGGTGGTTGGGGTCTGAATAAATAACTTGCAGGGGCAATTTGAGGAGGTAGTTTTGATTCTATTTGTGCAGTGGCAAGATCACTTGATGAGATGATGGATGACTCAGATTTAGCTGTGATATTTTTCAACCAATCTTGTAATTGATCGAATAAATTTGGAGTCGATCGAGCTTCACTACTAGCGATCGATCTTTGTTTAGTTGTAGTTTGATGATTGAGTGATAATTGATCTGGTAAATGACGATCGAGGATTTCGCCTGTATTCCATTGATACCAATCAATCGCTAAATCTAGCCCAATCCGGCGGCGAATTTCTTGCTGTTGGGAGCTAGTGAGAATATCTAAAATTTCATTTTCGGTGGTGATTAAAACTAACTGTCGATCGACTAATCGCGAACTCAAGCCTTGAATAACTGAGTTTTTTGCTATTACTTGTTGAGATCGGCGGGGACTGTATGAAGCGACTTCCCAATCGTCGGTATCAGGATCGTAATATCCTAAACTTGATGAGTCTTCACTGGCAATTATCGATCCTCCACCCGTGGAAACTTGCTGTTGTCGATGATACTCACGAGCATCTGCAACCGTCAAAGATCCACACTCAGCAATGACGATCGGATATCCAGCATCTACAATCAACTCTAGAGCCTGTTCGATGTTAATATCGGAGACTGGTGCAAGTACTGGTTTTTGCGCTGGCGGTGCAATTTGGGGCTGAAAGATTTTGGTGGTTTGTGCGAGTAAGTGAAAAGGGTATAGTAATGCTTGACCACTCCAGACTACAGCGACTTTGATCTGTCGAAAACCTTGAGCGCAGGTATCTTTTAAGCGGTTGGTGCGCTTACTAATAAAGGTAAAGACTCGGCTTTGATAATTTCCAGACATAGCAAAGCAATTTGAATTTAACTATCCACGATCGACTAATTTACTGATTCTAGCGAACTTTATGAATGATTCCGACCAAAGTTTTGTATCTTCTCTGCTGGCAAAAATTGAGCGATTGCGCGGCTTGAGTCAGATTGATATCTTAACTGATTGGCGGATGGATCTGGGACATGGATCTGTTGATGCAGATTCGAGTCAATGGAATCGAGTGAGTTTGAATGAAAAGGGACAAATAGCTTGGGAACGGGGGCGAAAGGAGATCTGGTTAGCCCAAACGTTAGTAATTCCTCCTCAGCTCCAGGGCTATCCAGTCAGTAATTTAGTTTGTCGGTTGGCGTTTACTTGGTGGGCGGAGTTGGCGCAGGTATTTGTCGATGGGGTATTGGTGCAGGAAGGGGATTTATTCGATCATAGTCCGCGCGTTTTATTGATGCCTGCTGCGGTACCTGGCACGTCTCTAGATCTACGAATGCGGTTAATCAGCCCTGGGCACGATATCGGTGCTTTGATGCGTTCTAGGGTGGTTTATGAGTCTTCAGATCCAGCAAATCCTGAACCTAGTTGGTTGGCAGATGAGTTGGCGGTGATAGTCAAGCAGGTGGCGAGCTTCAATCCGGCTTGGTTGGATGAGGTGGTAGGGATTGTTGATTCGATCGATTATGATTTGCTAACCGTGGATAGTCGGCAGTTTATTGAGCAGGTATTGGAGGTTAAACAGCGGGTTAATTCACTATTCACTATTCACCATCCACCATCCACCATCCACCTACTTGGACATGCTCATCTTGACATGGCGTGGTTGTGGGAGGTTGCGGAAACTTGGGAGGTGGCGGAGCGGACATTTCGATCGGCATTAAATCTTCAGCAACTATTTCCCGATCTGACTTTTTGTCATTCTACGCCTGCGCTGTATGAGTGGATGGAAATCCATCAGCCGGAAGTATTTGCAGGTATTTGTCAGCAGGTGCAGGCAGGTAAATGGGAAGTAGTGGGAGGAATGTGGATTGAGCCAGATCTTAACTTGATTTCGGGTGAATCGATCACGCGGCAAATTATCTATGGGCAAGCATATAATCAATCCAAATTTGGCGCAATAACTAAAGTTGCGTGGCTCCCTGATACCTTTGGATTTTGTCAGCAATTACCGCAGTTGCTCAAGCAGGGTGGGATTGATTATTTTGTGACGCAGAAGTTTTTGTGGAATGATACCAATCAATTTTCCCATCAATTATTCTGGTGGGAATCGCCTGATGGTAGTCAGGTTTTGAGCCTAATGTCGTCACCAATTGGGGAAGGGATCGATCCGTTGAAGATGATCGATTATGCCTGTAAATGGCAAACTGGTACGGGGATAGATGAGTCTCTGTACCTATTTGGCGTGGGCGATCACGGTGGTGGACCGACCCGTGATATGTTGGAAATTGCCGATCGATGGTCAAAGTCTGATGTATTTCCCGATCTAGAATTTACGACGGCAGTTAAATATCTAGATAAGTTGGCAGGTAGAAAAGATAGTCATCTATTACCAGTCTGGAAAGACGAACTCTATCTAGAATTCCATCGTGGTTGTTTCACTACCCACGCCGATCAAAAGCGATCAAATCGTCAATGCGAGGATTTATTATACCAAGCTGAATTGTGGTCTTCACTGGCAGGTATTATTACAAACCAAGCTTACCCAGAACAAATTAAATTGCAGATCGAGACAGCTTGGAAACAAACATTATTTAATCAATTTCACGATATCATTCCTGGCACCGCGATCGAGCCTGTGTATGTGACTGCAAATGAAGGTTGGGCAGAAGTTAAACGAATAACAACAGGGATTATTAGCGATGCGTTGGGTGATATTTGCGATCAAATTAAGATCCCAACTCCACCAGTAGAGGGCGCGATTCCGATCGTTGTTTTTAATCCGCTCAATTGGCTGCGTACTGAAGTAATTGAATACCCATTAGATTCTGAACAAGTCGGATTTGTTGCTGGGTGGCAAGTTTTTGATCCAGATGGGAAATTAATCCCCAGTCAATTATCTGCCCAGCATCTATTATTTCTCGCCACAGATTTACCGAGTGTTGGCTATCGTCTATTTTGGCTAGTACGCAGCCAAACAGCAACCAAAACACTAGCTTCCAGCGATTTTATTTTTAAAAACCAATTTGTAGAAGTAAAAATCAATCCTGAAACTGGGGATATTGATCGGATGTACGATCAAATCAATGATCGAGAACTCATAGCTCCAGGTGCAAATCAACTTCAAGCCTTCCAAGATGGCGATCAATATTGGGATGCTTGGAATATCGATCCGCAATATGTAGACAAACCATTACCACCGAGTAAATTAAGATCGATCGAATGGATCGAACATGGTGCTATTCGCCAACGCTTGCGGGTAGTGCGAGAATTGGCTGGCTGTAATTTTGTCCAAGACTATATCCTAGATACTCATTCACCGATTTTACGGATCGCCACCAGCGTCGATTGGCAAGCCGAACATGTATTAATCAAAGCCAATTTTCCCTTAAATCTTACCGCCGATATCAGCACCTCGGAAACTGCATGTGGGGCAATCCAACGTCCAACCAAACCTGAAACACCTACCGAGAAGGCTAAATGGGAATTGCCCATGCACCGCTGGGCAGATCTGACAGATCGCAGTGGTGAGTACGGCGTGAGTATCTTGAATGATTGTAAATATGGTTATGATGCTGGAACAGATTACTTAAGACTAACCCTACTTCGTAGCAGTAACTGGCCAGATCCTACAGCCGATCAACATCGCCATCAATTCACCTATGCAATTTATCCCCACAGTGGCAGTTGGCAAGCTGCTCAGACTGTCAGAAAGGGACTTGAGTTGAATTCACCACTGCAAGTATTGCAATTAGCTCCACGGTCAAAAACGAGTGTAACTAGAGATTTGGCAACGGTGAGTAGTCTGATCGATCTGGGGGCAGACAATCTGATCTTAATGGCATTCAAACCTTCAGCAACCCTTGATCGTGAGTGGGTATTGCGGTGCTATGAGTGTGATGGAGTTGAGGGAGAAATTAAGTTAACCGGAGATCTGGATTTACAGCTCGATCGAGTGGTAAATTTACTCGAACAACCAGGATCAGCACAATTAGATCGATCCACTCAACCCTGGCAAATTCGGAGTTTTAGCGTTTTGAGCAAATTCCAAATTACTTAATTTCTTGCTCTATCTTAGGATCATTTCCAAAAAACTCAACCATCCCCACAATATTGTCACTCTGACTAATCCCTTCGCGTTTGAATACCTTCTTGACTGTCAACAGCAAAATCTTGAAGTCCAACCACAGACTCCAGTTATCCACATACCACAGATCCAATCTAAATTTTTCATCCCAGGTTACGGCATTTCGTCCATTGACTTGTGCCCAGCCCGTAATCCCTGGCAATACATCATGGCGACGTGCTTGCTCCGAGTTGTAACGTTCCAAGTATCGCACCAGTAGTGGCCGAGGGCCGACAAAACTCATATCACCCAACAATACATTAACCAATTGTGGTAGCTCATCTAAGCTCGCTTTGCGGAAGAATTGCCCCAGGGGAATCAGCCGCTCTTGATCCGAGAGCAGATTGCCATCAGCGTCGCAGTCTCCAGTCATTGTCCGAAACTTATAGACTGTAAATATCCGATTGTTTTTACCAGGACGCGCTTGGGTAAAAACAATTGGGCTACCCATCCGCAGCCGGACAAGAATTGCGACTACGACTAAGATTGGGGAAAATAGTAATAGTAGTAGCAGTGCCATCGATCGATCGCCGATTACTTTGATCGCTAGGCTAAGATAGTGAAGCCAGCTATTGGAACGTTTGGTGG
>JAJAYU010000272.1 GCA_026786125.1 Chamaesiphon sp. | reverse complement strand
TAAGCCAGGGACGAATAATCAGGGTGCATCTACCACTCCTATATCCACATCTTCCGAGGCACTATCGGGATGAAATTAAAATAATTCAGCCCTGGCTATTTTTCAATCAAAAAGCCACGTCAAAGGTCATAATGATGCAAGATCCTTGCGAAGGGTCAAAAAACTCCAACTTTGACAGAGGGTGCATCATGACTACAGTGAAAGAAGCGATCGATAAAATGATTCAAGCTAATGTGGTCGATACTGGCTGTGTGAGCAACTTGAGTCGGCAAATCATCAACCAAATGAATACACTCCAGACGAGCATTTTGGTTAACTTCGAGAGTTTACCAGGGCTGAATATTGTGCCAGCACCATACCTCAACTTCTATCTCCAGACTGGGGCTAAAGAAACTCTACGGGCTGCACTCAGGCAAGGCATGACCCAACAACCTAACCTGAGAATGACGGTTAATTCAGCCTATCGTACCGTCGCCCAGCAGCATATTCTCTATCGTGTTTTTCAACAGGCTCCAAAACTAATTCCCCTGGCGGCTAAGCCAGGAAATAGCAATCATGAAAATGGCTTGGCGATCGATGTCGCTAATTATAATGCTTGGAAACCCTATCTCTTGGCAAATGGCTGGAAGTGGCTCGGCGGAAACGATCCTGTCCATTTCTTTGAAGATAACGGTCGGACTGATGTTGACGATCTAGGTGTTAAAGCTTTTCAAACATTATGGAATAGATTCAATCCCAACGATCTGATGACTGTTGATGGTAAATTTGGTACCCAAACCGCCGCTAAAATGGATCGATGCTTGATTACTGGATTTACGATCGTTACTCTGTTTAGATTTGGCGATAATGGCGCGGTAGTTATCCGCATTCAACAGAGTCTGACTAACAACGGATTTTCAACCCCTATTACTGGGGGCTTCGACCAAAAAACTAAAGATGCAGTAATTAAATTTCAACTCAAGCGCGGCTTGTCAGCCGATGGCGATGTTGGTCCGATGACTTTGAAGGCTTTAGGGATTAGGCTTTAGGAATTGGTGAATGGTGAATAGTTCGGCTACGCTCACTACAAGTGGTGAATGGTGAAGATCGACGCTTGCGTCTCCCAGTCTCCCAGTCTCCCAGTCTCCCAGTCCCCCAATCCTCACTCAAATACCCCTTGTCTACTAAACTCAACCAAATTCTTGGGTACATTAAGTACGAGCAAATGCATGGAAACGATCGAGAGATCTGTGAATAATGCGTTAAGATCGCAGACGGGAATTCGTTATCTAGGGAAAATGGGATAGGCAGTGGCTAAAAAAGATGTGGGACTAGAGCTACCAGATGCAAACGTAGCTGCGGAATTGAATGAATTGTTGAAAAGTACCGTAGATCCTCAGGCTGAAGCGAAAGTGGGTGTCAAAAAACAACATCAACCGGAAGAGCAAACAGCAGCTTGGACGATCGAAGATAGCGAGAATTTATACCGGATTAAAGGTTGGGGCGAACCTTACTTCTCGATTAACGCAGCGGGACATGTGACGGTAGCTCCTCAGGGCGATCGCGGTGGCTCTCTAGACCTCTATGAGCTAGTCGAATCCCTCAAACAACGCAAGTTGGCACTCCCTCTCCTAATTCGCTTTTCGGACATCCTAGAGCACCGAATTGAGCGGCTGAATGCTTGCTTTGCCAAAGCGATCGCTCGTTACAATTACGACGGTGTTTACAAAGGGGTATTCCCAGTTAAGTGTAACCAGCAAAAGCACTTGGTTGAAGATCTAGTCAAATTTGGTAAGCCTTATCAATTTGGTCTAGAAGCAGGTTCCAAGCCCGAACTGATGATTGCGATCGCCATGCTAAATAATCCTGGCGCATTGTTAATTTGTAATGGCTATAAAGATCGCGAATAAATCGAAACAGCGATGCTCGCCCAAAAACTAGACCAAACACCGATTATCGTCCTTGAACAAATCGAAGAAGTCGAAATTGCGATCGCCGCAGCCAAAGCCCTCGGCATCAAGCCCAATCTCGGTGTCCGTGCCAAGCTCAACGCCAAAGGGATCGGACGTTGGGGCGTATCCAGTGGCGATCGAGCCAAGTTTGGGCTGACAATCCCCGAAATTATTATGGTGGTAGATAAGCTGCGCGAAGCCGATATGCTCGATTCGCTCCAACTCCTGCACTTCCATATCGGTTCCCAAATCTCCTCGATCTCGGTGATCAAAGATGCAATTGGTGAAGCCAGCAAAATCTATGTCGAACTCGTCCAACTGGGCGCGAACATGAAATATCTCGATGTTGGCGGCGGTTTAGGTATCGATTATGATGGTTCTCAAACCAATTTCCATGCATCTAAAAATTACGATCTCCAAAACTACGCCAACGATATTGTGGCCGAAGTGCGCGAAAGTTGTAACGAGAAAAATATTCCCGTGCCAACATTGGTTAGCGAAAGTGGACGCGCGATCGCTTCCCACCAATCAGTACTAATCTTTGATGTATTAAGCACCTGCGAAGTACGGACAGATTTACCGCGACCGATCGCGACTTCCGAACACCAAATCATTCGGAATATGTGGGAAACATACGAAAGTATTACCCCTGAAAACTTCCGCGAAGCTTTCTATGATGCCAATCAATTTAAAGAAGAAGCCCTCAGCCGTTTCAAATTTGGTTATCTCACCATCACCGAACGTTCTCGCGCTGAACAACTCTACTGGGCATGTTGTCAAAAAATCTTAGACATCGCCAAGCGAGAAGAATATATGCCCGAAGATTTGGAAGAGTTGGAGCAAATTATGGCTTCGATCTATTACATTAATCTATCAGTATTCCAATCTGCTCCTGATAGTTGGGCGATCGATCAACTATTCCCGATCATGCCAATTCATCGGTTAGCCGAAGAACCAACTCGACGAGGCATCTTAGCCGATCTCACCTGCGATAGCGATGGTAAAATCGACCAATTCATCGATCTCAAAGATGTCAAGCATGTGCTTGAATTGCATCCATTAGAAGAGCATAAACCCTATTATTTAGGCTTATTCCTCGGCGGTGCCTATCAAGAGATCATGGGTAATTTGCACAACCTTTTTGGTGATACAAATGCCGTTCACATCAAGAAAACCCCCAAGGGTTATAAGATCGAGCATGTTGTTAAAGGCGATACGATGAAGGAAGTCGTGGGCTATGTTCAATATGATGTTGAAGATCTAATCGAAAGTATTCGTCAAAAAGCTGAACAAGCATTATTGGACGATCGGATCTCGATCGCTGAAGCGCAACGCCTATTGCAAAACTACGAGCATAGTCTGACTCAATATACTTACCTGTCCCCATAATCTCCCGCATGAAAATCCCCTTCCAAGAGGGGATTTTAGCTAATCTATTATCAATTCAGATCCTATTCTTCAATTTCGTCAAAGTTAACTCGATCGTAAATATCACTCAAACTTAGAGCCAGATTGATCGACCCCAACTTCACAATTCCATCAGCCTGATTATGATCAGTTAATAACCATTGTGTTGCACTAGTTTTGACATATTGCAACACATGATAGCAAGATTGGTCGATGAGAATATATTCTTGGAGTTCAGGAATTGATCGATAGTAATCGAACTTCTCGCTGCGGTCATAATTTCCTGTAGATTTTGATAAAACTTCTACAATCAACCGAGGATTAGTCACGGTAGAAGTAGTATTTTCTAAATACATAGGTTCGCCCTGAATCAGCATCACATCTGGGTACGTATATTGACGATTTGGTGGTATCCATAACCTGACATCAGACATATAAACACGATAGTTTTGACCTTTTAGACTAAATCGTAGGTTGGTAGCTACGTTTAGACTAATTTCATTATGATTAGTTGTTCCGCCCGCCATTGGTACGATTTCTCCGTCGCGATACTCACTTCTAAATTCAGATTTTGCCTCTAGTTCCAGATATTCGGCTGGCGTATAGATTTTTTGGAGTAATTGCATCAGATTAAACCTCTAGAATTGTTCGAGTCTTTCTTGTAGAATCTCTTTTTGTTTTTTAGCTTCTGTCAAACTATCTTTCGTTTGTTGAACTACTTCAGGAGTTGCACGTTCCATAAATTTAGTATTATTTAATCGACCATTAATTGATTCGATTTCTTTATCAATTTTGTCAATTTTTTTCTGAATTTTAGCTTTGAAAGCTTCAAGATCGACTACGCCTGTCAGAGGTAAAATTATTTGGACTGTGGCAAAAACACTAGCGATCGACCTGACTGGTTCTTCAGCTAATTTATCAACGATAGTTAGCTCCTCGATTTGAGCTAAATCACACAGATACGTTCTGCTCCGTTCTATAATTTGACGTTCTTGTTCGCTATCACTCTGGATGATAATTGCGACTTTAATTGCGCGTTTTAATTCTGCCTCGGCGCGAAGATTGCGGATGGTACGGGTTACACCAATCAGCAACTCAAACTCGCGATCAAGTTCCGTATCAATTAAACTCACATCAGCGATCGGATATGGTTGAATCGAGATATCATTGTGCTCATCGCTCTGGGTGAAAGTTTGCCAGATTTCCGAAGTAACGTGGGGCATAAACGGATGTATCAGCTTGAGGATGCCATCTAACACAAATGCCAGAGTTTTTTGGGTGACTAACTTACTAGTTGGCTCGGCATCTTCCAATAACCGCGATTTCACCAGCTCGATGTACCAGTCACAGAGATCGCCCCAGAAGAATTCATACAATCCTTTTGCTGCTTCACCCAGTGCATATCGATCGATATATTCGCCCGTCTGTTGAGCAGTTTGATGGAAACGCGACAAGATCCAGCGATCGGCAACTTCGAGGTTTGATCGATCGGGTAAGCCCCATTGTTGAGGTGTTTTCCCCTCCAAATTGATCATCACAAATCGCGCCGCATTCCAGATTTTATTGGTGAAATTTCGGCTAGCTTCGACGGATTCCGATTCATCAGTTTTTCGATTATATTGAATCCGAATATCCTGCCCCGCCCCAACAACTTCACGAATCAATGTGTACCGTAGCGCGTCGGTACCATATTTATCGATTAGCAATAATGGATCGATCCCATTATTCGATGACTTAGACATTTTCTTGCCATTTTCATCCAGTACTAACCCATGAATATAGACATCTTTAAATGGCATTTTACCAGTCAAATATCCCGACATCATTGTCATCCGCGCCACCCAGAAGAAGATAATATCAAAGCCCGTTACTAGCGTAGATGTTGGATAATACATCTCTAAATCTGCCGTATTTTCTGGCCAACCTAAGGTTGAGAATGGCCAGATTCCAGACGAGAACCAAGTATCTAAGACATCAGGATCTTGAACTAATTGCACATCGGCACCAAATTGCTTGATCGCCTGTGCCCTTGCTTCTGCCTCACTTTTAGCTACAAAGAACGGAGTATTGTCGGTAATCTCCCCACCAGATTCACTCACCGCATACCAAGCCGGAATTTGATGCCCCCACCATAATTGGCGCGAGATACACCAATCTTGTAATTTGACCAACCAATCCCGATATACCTTCGTCCAACGTTGGGGGACAAATTCGGGTGAATTCTGGTTATCTAAATGCTCCAGACAGTTATCCGCCATTGGTCGAATTTTGACGAACCATTGAGTTGATAATAATGGCTCGACTGGCACTTTACCTCGATCGCTATAGGGCACAGTATGTTTATAGGCTTCGATCTTAACCAGATTACCGAGTTCTTCTAATTTAGCAACAATATTCCGCCGTGCCGCAAAGCGTTCTTGCCCTTCAAATTCACCAGCATTCTCATTGAGAGTGCCGTCTTTATTCATGATATTAATCAACGGTAAACTATGTCGTTTACCCATCGCAAAGTCATTGGGATCGTGGGCAGGCGTAATCTTGACGCAACCCGTCCCAAATTCCGCCTCGACAAAATCATCACCGACGATCGGAATCTCGCGATCCAGAATCGGCAACTTCACCGTTTTCCCAATTAGATGTTTGTATCGTTCATCTTTGGGATTAACCGCAACTGCCGTATCGCCCAACATCGTTTCTGGGCGAGTCGTAGCAACTTCAATATACCCAGAACCATCGCTCAACGGATAGCGGAAATACCAAAGATTTCCGTTAGTTTCCTTATTCTCCACTTCCAAATCCGACACCGCCGATTGCGAAGCCGGACACCAATTGACTAAATACTGTCCCCGATAAATCATCCCATCCCGATGCAGCCGCACAAATGCCTCCAATACTGCCGCCGACAAGCCTTTATCAAGCGTAAACCGTTCCCGCGTCCAATCCGCCGACACCCCTAATCGCTTGAGCTGATTGACAATAGCTCCCCCAGATTCAGCCTTCCATTCCCACGCCCGCTCTAAAAATTTCTCACGCCCGACATCATACCGTGTCTTGCCTTCGGCTTTAAGCTGTTTCTCTAGAATAGTCTGAACAGCAATACTGGCATGATCTGTACCAGGAAGATACAAGGTGTTATCTCCTAGCATCCGATGATAGCGAATCAACGTATCAATCAGCGATTGTTCAAACGCATGTCCCAGGTGCAAGCTTCCCGTCACGTTTGGCGGTGGAATGACGATGCAGAAGGGTTTCCCCCCTTTAGCCGGATCGACTTGATAGGTTTGGTTTGTTTCCCAAATCTGTTGCCATTTGGCTTCGGTGGTTTTTGCGTCGTACTGGGGGGGAAGATTAGCTGTCATGGGATGCGGATTATCGTTTTGCCTCTCTTACGATTGTGCCATAGTCGGGCGGAGGATGTAGATTTTACTTGATACATCTATGTCGAATATGACATAATAAAAACATGTAGCGGAGCGGATTGCCACTACTTGGGGAAATTTGCAACTCTTACCACAACCGCAATTTAAAAAACCTACCCTTGTTAACCATGAATTGCAAAAATTTAAACCCAATTAGACATCATATATTTAATGACTACTCACAACGACGGCAAAGAGACTGTTTGGTTATCTAGCGAGATTAAAACACCCCCATTTTCTCAATCTGCACGAATTGAAGCAGGTTCCCTGTTAAAACAACTACAGGATGGAGAACTACTATCGATGCCTGTATCTAGTATTGGTAAGCACTGCTACGAACTCAGAGTAGGTGACAGCGAAAATAATCAAGAGTGGCGAATCATCTATCAAATTGATGATGATGCAATCATAATTGCTGGTGTTTTCTCAAGAAAACTAGAGAGACACCTAAACAGGTAATTGATAATAGTCAGAGAAGACTCAAACTATATGATGAAATTTAAGGCACAGGATGATACCTGTGATGCAATAAGGTATGGATCCTATCAAAAGACAAAAACTAGAGGCTGCTGGCTGGAAAGTTGGCACTGTAGCTGAATTTCTCCAACTAACACCAGAAGAAGAAGCGATCATCGAAATTCGAGTGGCACTGAGTAAGTCACTGAAAAAAATGAGACAACAAGAGCAGCTATCTCAGCAAAAACTGGCTGAAAAGACTAACTCTAGTCAATCGCGGGTGGCGAAAATGGAAGCTGCCGATCGATCTGTGTCGATCGATCTATTAATCAAATCGCTATTATCACTTGGGGCTACTCGTGAAGATATTGCGACGGCAATTGCGGGTAAGTAGGCTCGATAGCTACGCCAGATCCCCGAATTCTTCCGATAAGTCGGGGATCTTAATCGATCGCAAATTTTGGCTTAAACGCTTTCTAACTCAAGAAAAGATGAGGTTTTAGATTAGGATCGACTCGATGTGAACTCAGGACTTTGCCGCAGTGCGAACTTGCGACGATAGCTGTATTGTCCGTACACATTCACTAGATAAGGCATCAAGTAAGTAATCGCGACAGAAATCCATCGATCGCTAGTCATTTCACCGCGCGATAGTGCTAGCCCGTGATTGATGATAAATAGTAATGAGCCGACCACCAAAGCTGTCTTTAATCCTGTAGACATAAATTCAGGATCGACTAGACTGGTCAGATATCTTTTGAGCATAGTGGCTAATTGGCTAGTAATATTCAATAACTTACCAATTCACAGAAGCGATCGACTGTTCATCACGGACAAATATCTTGTAATTCACTCGTAGGTCTGAGCTTCAATTATAAATCGGTCAAAACAAATTCAATTGCACTGGTGAATCATCGCTAAATGGCGGCGGTAATGATGCGATCAAACAAACCAGCCCTCACATCTAGTAGGGTTGGGCAAGTTCGTATGATCGGTCTATCATTAAATTAGTTGGTCGCAGTTGATTTACCAATACACCAAATCACAAATCGATAATTTCATGATGGACGCGCAAAATTTACAACAACGAATCGCTCAAGTAGCAGCCAAACGAGCGTTACTGCTCAAATATCAGGCAGATCCCAGCCTCAGTAC
>JAJAYU010000271.1 GCA_026786125.1 Chamaesiphon sp. | reverse complement strand
CAACAATATTCCCTGTGGTGTCAAACTGCGACTATTAACTGAAGATTTATTACCTTTTGCTAATCATGAAGATATCGCCCTGACTGCAACCGACAGGCTATTTCTAGAGGTTCGGGTCAGTCCTGGGGATGGATTAGTCTGGGAAACAGAGCCTCAACCAGATCTGTTTGATCGTGAAATCCTTCGGTTCTAACTATTTCTTTGCTAGTCTCAAGTTGGGTTTCTGGCTTTTTTAGATGTTAGCAACATCTACGTTCCTAACATTTGCAGTTGATATAAGCTGGCATACAAGCCGCCTTGCTGCAACAATTTATCGTGACTACCAGACTCAATTAATGAACCTTGCTTGAGCACAAAAATCCGATCAACATTACGGATTGTGGATAAACGGTGAGCAATAATAATCGCCGTCCGATCGACAATTAAGCGATCAAGTGCATCTTGGACTAAGGCTTCTGTACCCACATCTAAACTAGCCGTGGCTTCATCGAGGACTAAGACACGGGGATTACGAATTACCGATCGCGCAAAGGCAATTAACTGTTTTTGTCCAGCAGATAAATTGGAACCTCGTTCGCGTAATTGGGTGTCATAACCTTGGGGCAATTCGCTAATAAACCGATCAACATTAGTAGATTTGGCAGCATAGAGAATTTCAGCTTCGGTATACTTTTCGCCCAGGGTAATATTCTCACGCACATCCCCCGCAAAGAGGAAACCATCTTGCAGAATCACACCCAAATAGCGACGGAGTTCGGCTTGGGCGATCTTTTTGATATCTACGCCATCCACGAGAATTCGACCTCTTGTAGGCTCATACAGACGACAAAGCAAGCGAATAATCGAACTTTTTCCCGCACCTGTGGGGCCGACTAAAGCAATCTTTTCGCCTGGTTTGATCGTGAAATCCAAATCGCGAATGACATAATCATCATCTTTGTAGGCAAACCAGACATGCTCAAATCTAATTTCACCCTGAGATGCGCCGTCAATGTGAGTTAGAGCTAGACTCTGAGTGTCCTCAATATCTTTGATTTCGATCGGCTCATTGAGAATATCACTAATTCGTTCTACAGCAGTAAATCCCGATTGAATCGAAGTAAATTTTTCGGCGAATTGACGCAATGGTTCAAATAGTTTTTGAGCATACAAAATAAATGCAGCTAATGTCCCGAAATCTAAGGTTTTATCCAGTACCATCAATCCACCCCACCATAGTACTCCCGCGATCGCTACGAGGGAAATCCACTCTAGGGTTGCAGATACGGCGGAGTCGTGAAAGTTGGTTTTATCGATTTCTTTAATATATCGATCGCGAACTGTCCGAAATAGTTCGGCATTGTATTTTTCACGTCTAAATAGTTGGACGACGCTAATTCCAACTACGTTTTCTTGCACCATTGAGTTGAGTAACGATAACTCTTCGCGACCGCGATAATTTGCCTTCCGATATTTTTGTTGAAAATAAATTACTAATGCTGCTACTGGAATCAACATCACTAATAACATCAGCGCAATTTGCCACTGAAGTGTGAACATGTAATACATCATCACCAGGATCGAAAATAGATCGCTGATGATCCCAATTGCACCAGTTGTAAACACATCCCCTAAGGCTTCAACATCACTGGTTAAGCGAGTAATCAGCTTGCCCACAGGTGTCCGATCAAAGAACCGTACCGCCAAAGATGTGACTCGATCAAATAAATCATTCCGAATATCTGCGGTGATTTTTTGCCCAATCCGTTGGACGGTATAACCTTGAATTGCAGTCAAGATTAATCGAACAATCACCGTTACCATTAGGATTAATGTTAGAGTGTTTAATCCATCCAGCATGGATAAACCACTCACAAAATCCCAGGTTTTCTCACCTCTAATTTTAGAAATTGCCTGCCCAATAATTAATGGTTGGATTGCATTGGAAATTGCTAACGGGATCAGTAATCCAAATGAGAGGGTAAATAATTTTCCACTCCGCTGTGCGTAAGGAACTAATTTCAATAATAATCGCCAATCATTATCTGGAAGTGCTGAAGATGCTAGATTTTGAGGACGAGATTTTGTAGCAGTCATGTGAGGGAGTTCGGAGGTAGGAGCGGAGCGGCTTTCAATCGCTCAAGGCGAAGACTCGTTGGAGCTAATCAGTATAACAGCTTTAACTTTCTGCGGCTAACCATCCCGATCGATCAAAAAAATAATCCCGATCAATCGCTAGGATCGATCAGGAGAGTTTAGATCACTTTACAGTGCATCAATTCAGGCTAGAACCACTTTTCAGCGACGGCTTCTTCCTTAGTATTAGTATTGCGGGAAGGGGTGGATCGATCGAAGGTCATGTGGACAGAGCGTTGCTGTTCGCCATCCTTGGCTACCGCGATAATCGGGTAATCAATGTTGCCATCTTGGAAGGACATTTGGTACCGGAAAGTACCATCAGGATTGAGCTTGATTTGTCGTCCGCCGATTGTCACGGTAGCATCTGGCTCAGTTGCACCGTAGACGATCAATTCCGCATCCGCAATCAACCAGAATTGACGCTGACGTTCGGCTGCATCTATACCAATCCCTGACATCCCTACTCCCGACATATTTACGCCAGAAGTAGTCGGTAGCGACCACATCCCTGCTCCAGATGGGAAGATAAAGGAGCTAACTGAATCTAGGGGTGATTGCTGCATGGAACCATAGATCGAACCATTGATCCGCAGGGATTCTGTTGATTCGGACATGCCGAAGATCCGGTTGTAGACGGCATTTTTTTCGGTGACGTTATCAACAGCAGCCGCACCAGCTTCGGCGGCTTGGTTGCGGGGTACAACTAGCTCGACAAATTTTTTGCCAACTAGCTCTTCTTCCCACGGTACGGTGATGAAAATATCTTCGATCCAGTCTGAAGGATAAACAGGAGGAATCCCGACAGACTCGGATCTCGCTAGGACTAACCAGCGACCATCACCACAACGATAACCGATATCGATCGTGTAAGATCTATCGCTGACTGGAATGGGAATATACCATTCTCTCGCCATTTCGTCGATCGGATATTCTTGGATACTATGGGGACTTTGATGCTCGATATTAATATCAGTAACATCATAAATCCGCAATGCTAATTGCTGTCCCCCGTGAGAACGTAGCTCGTTTTTGTGTTCGATCGGAATGTCCCAATAAGCATAAGCCCATTGTGGATCTCTTGGTAATAATACAATCCGACTATCACCATAACCAGCAGGTAATTCGCCCAATCCTTCATCGACATCTGCTAATTCTTCAGCCGTAAGATCGACCTCGACTCCGAGTTCAAATTTTCCTGCTTCCACTGCTAATTGCGCCTCCAGTTGTGTAGATGAAATATGAGTAGATTGACTACTCTGAGCTTTCTGAATTTCTTCGAGGAGTTGGGATTTCCGCATCCTGCTATAACGGGACACTCCACAGGCACTTGCCACCCGGCGAAGTTGTCTGAGAGTCATTTCTTCTAATGTATTGTCTATCGTCACGATCCGAATCTCCGCATAAGGTGTAGTTAACAAATTTGATAAATTTGCAACTACACTTGGTGTCACCTAGTAAAATTGCGATTATTCAGTCAGTTCGTTAATTGACTAACTAACTACATTTAAGCCGTTTATCAAATTTCTAGAGTCTGCGATGTCAAATAGATAATTTGATCGCAGGTGACTAAATTACGTTGTTTAAAAATACGATCGTTAATTTGGATTTACTAAGTTCTGAAATAGTTTATTATTCAGTTATTTAGTGATTAACAATTGCTTGCATACGTCTATCTAACAAAACTTTACCCCAATCCGTCAAGGGGGGATCGCGGTCAATTTCTAGGGTTTAACGCTGTTAAGCCATTTCAGCGATCTCAATTGTCATGGTCTCTTGACAAATGCCTGAAAAGTTGGAAATGGTCGGTATCTCACTCAACATCCGTCAGATTCAGAACCCTACTTAATAATTAGATCACCATGACCACAACAGACAAAATCACTTGTGCTATCTATGCCTTAATTGCCTTGTTAGCCTTACCAGCCACCTGGATCAATAACATCGCCTTCATGCAGCAGCCCAATAATTCCTTCATGGACTTTATCAATGCCGCCTACGTCAATGCTGCCGCCGCTTCCCTCTCCAACGATCTGCTGTTTATTGCGATCGCTGCATCGATATTCATGGCGATCGAAGGCAAGCGCGTCGGTGTTCGCTACGTCTGGCTCTACCTCGTATTCTCCGGCATCGTCGCCATCAGCGTCACCTTCCCCCTATTCCTCCTTGCCCGACACATCAAGCTCACCAACATCCAGCCAGAACAAGTAGTCTGAAATTAAATAGCCTTGCTGAATTGGGGACTTGGAGACTTGAAAATTTGTTATCCCCATCTCCCCGTCCCCCCATCCCTCTATTCGGCATCCCTCACCCATAAATCAAGCGCGGATGATACCATAAATAGATAAGAAAGCTGTAACGATATAAATACTTCAGCACTCATATTTTAAATTAAACTCCCCCATCGCTTGCCCACTATGCTGAAAAAATTATTTGGCGATCCCAACGCTCGCAAACTGAAAAAGTATCAACCGATCGTTGCCGAAATCACGCTGCTAGAAGAAGAAATGCAGCAACTCAGTGACGAACAACTCAAAGGGAAAACCACAGAATTCAAGCGCAGACTGGAGCAAGCAAACAATGATGAGGAAGAAAAAGATCTCCTCGATGAACTTCTCCCTGAGGCCTTTGCCGTAGTCCGTGAAGCGGGTAAGCGCGTCCTGGGCTTACGCCACTTCGATGTCCAAATGCTAGGGGGTATGGTGCTTCATGAAGGGCAGATTGCCGAGATGAAGACTGGAGAAGGCAAAACCCTAGTGGCGACCCTACCAGCCTATTTAAACGCCCTTACAGGTAAAGGTGTTCACGTCATCACTGTGAATGACTATCTGGCACGACGGGATGCGGAGTGGATGGGACAAGTTCACCGCTTCTTGGGTTTATCGGTTGGACTGATCCAATCAGGCATGAATCCCCCAGACGGCAAGAAGAACTATAACTGCGATGTCACCTACGCTACCAACAGTGAGTTGGGGTTTGACTATCTGCGGGACAACATGGCGGAAGCAATGGGCGAAGTCGTTCAGCGTCCGTTTAACTTCTGCGTGATTGACGAGGTAGACTCGATTTTGATCGATGAAGCGCGGACTCCGTTGACTATTTCGGGTCAGGTTGAACGTCCAACCGAAAAATATCTCCAAGCGGCAGATATTGCCCGTGGTTTGAATAAAGAAAACCACTACGAAGTAGACGAAAAAGCCCGAAATGTACTGCTCACCGATGAAGGTTTTGCCGAAGCAGAGCGGCTGCTGGGTGTAACGGATCTCTATGATGAAGCCGATCCTTGGGCACATTATATCTTCAATGCAATCAAAGGAAAGGAACTATTTACTCGCGACGTTCATTACATCATCATTCATGATGAAATTACGATCGTTGATGAATTCACCGGACGAGTACTCCCAGGACGACGCTGGAGTGATGGCTTGCACCAAGCTGTTGAAGCCAAGGAAAAAGTCAAAATTCAGAACGAGACTCAAACCTTAGCAACCATTACTTATCAAAACTTCTTCCTCCTCTATCCTAAATTGGGCGGGATGACTGGTACCGCCAAAACCGAAGAAGTCGAGCTGGAAAAAACCTATAAAATCCAGGTCACTGTCATGCCCACCAATCGGGTACGGCAGCGGTATGACTTCCCCGATGTCGTCTACAAAACCGAAGAAGCCAAATGGCGCGCTGTCGCCCAAGAATGCTCGGATATGCACAATACTGGACGACCTGTATTGGTCGGTACCACTAGTATTGAGAAATCTGAAGTCCTGTCCCAACTCTTGAATCAACTAGAGATTCCCCATCAACTACTCAACGCCAAACCGGAGAACGTTGAGCGGGAATCAGAAATCATCGCTCAAGCTGGACGCAAAGGTGCGGTAACGATCGCCACCAACATGGCTGGACGTGGTACTGATATCATCTTGGGTGGTAACTCTGACTACATGGCACGGTTGAAAGTCCGAGAATACCTGATGCCTCGGATCGTTGCGCCTGAAGATGATGGCAACTTCAGTCCTACCACAGTAGCCGCCGCCCAGCAGAGCAAAGCTTCGGGCAAAGGTTTTGCTCCAGGCAAAAAAGCTAAAACCTGGAAAGCATCCCCTGATATCTTCCCGACTGAGATCTCCAAAGCAACGGAAGATCTGCTCAAAGATGCAGTGAATTTTGCTGTCGGACATTACGGTGAAAGGAGTTTATCCGAACTCGATGCCGAAGAAATCATCGCCGTCGCTTGTGAGAAAGCACCAACAGAGATCGAAGCGATTCAAAAGCTGCGGAATGCCTATCGGGAAATCCGCAAGCAATACGACGCGCTTACCTCAGTCGAGCATGAAGAAGTCTTAACCAACGGCGGCTTACACGTTATCGGTACTGAGCGACATGAATCTCGCCGTGTAGATAACCAACTCCGAGGACGCGCTGGTCGTCAGGGCGATAAAGGCTCCACTAAGTTCTTCCTCAGTTTAAAAGATCCCTTGATGCAAATCTTCGGTGGCGATCGAGTTAGTGGCCTCATGGATGCTTTCCGCGTCGAAGAAGATATGCCGATTGAGTCCAAAATGCTCACCAATAGCCTCGAAGGTGCCCAGAAAAAAGTCGAAACCCACTACTACGACATCCGCAAGCAGGTATTTGAATACGACGAAGTGATGAACAATCAACGTCGCGCCATCTACGCCGAACGCCGTCGTGTCCTTGAGGGTCAAGATCTAAAAGAGCAAGT
>JAJAYU010000270.1 GCA_026786125.1 Chamaesiphon sp. | reverse complement strand
TTTTTTCGCTCGGCAGACATTTGCAGTTCCATTGCATCCATCACCGCCTTCGCTGGAATCAAATCGCGCAGCTCTACACGAGTAACTTTAACACCCCAAGGATCGGTAGATTTATCCAGATCTTGTAGTAGTAATTCATTGATTCGATTGCGAGCCGTAAAAGTTTCATCCAATGATAGTTGACCCATTTCTGCTCGAATTTGCGTCAGCACCAAATTGATCATCGCTGATTGGAGATTTTCAACCCGATAATAGGCTTTTTCCATGTCTAAAATCCGCCAATACACTACTGCATCTACCGTCACTGAGACATTATCACGGGTGATACATTGCTGAGGTGGAATATCAATGACTCTTTCTCTAATAGTTTGTTGAAACGAAACTCTCTCCATCATTGGAATCAAATAATTTAAGCCAGGTTGGAGCTTTTTGCCTGTATATTTACCCAATCTTTCAACCAGAGCTTCATCCCCTTGATTGACAATTTTAATCCCAGACAAACCACCAAAGCCCAATACAGCAGCAATAATTAAAGCAAATGGATCCATAATATTATCAACTCTAAATATCTTAATTTTCAACTTCAATCATCGGATTGAGTTCCTAAAGCCCAAAGCCTAATCCCCAATCGGCATCACAATCAACGTGGTACCTTCCCGACGGACCACATACAATTGCTCGTGAGCGGCGATCGAATCTACCCCTTCAGCACATTTTGCGCGCCAAGAGGCTCCTTCATATAGTACCCGCCCAGGTTGATTTGGCATCATGGCGGTCAATGCCTCTGCTGCTGTTGACTCTTGAATCTTGCGTGAGCTACGTTTTTTGTTGATGCGATAACCTAGAATTATCAAGCCACAGGAGCCTAACATCCAGATTACTATTTGGGCACCAATCCATGATGGTATTACTACAGCAACTAGGGCTACCAGCAAGGCACTCACACCGATGCAAACCGCTGTAAATGCGGTAGGCACCACAAGTTCGATTAGACATAGGGTGGTGCCCACGATCGCCCACACGCCACTGGGACTAATTTCGATGTTACCGATCGTTATTTGACTGAGCCAGATCATATAGTTACTATTGGATCGATCGTCTATCTCCACAATAACTAACAAAACCCAAAAATGACCACAATATTATTTACACTTAATCGAGGTAATCCTAATTGAAATATTGGTTGATGAAGTCTGAGCCTGATGTCTATGGGATTGCCGATCTGGAATGTGATCGAACCACCATTTGGGAGGGCGTGCGAAATTATCAAGCCCGAAATTTTCTCAAATCAATGGAAGTTGGCGATTTAGCTTTCTTTTATCACTCCAATACCAAGCCACCAGGAATTGTGGGGCTAATGAAAATAATTGAATCGCAAGTTGTCGATCCGAGCCAATTCGATCTAGATAGTGATTATTACGACCCGAAATCTACTCAATTAGCTCCCCGTTGGCACACTGTCAAATTAGAATTTGTCCGTACATTCGATCAACAAATTAATCTGACAGAATTACGCGATCGATTTACCCCAGAAGAGTTGCTAGTCGTCAAGCAAGGCAATCGGCTATCCGTCATGCCCATCCTCAAAAATACCGCCGAGAAAATTCTCGAATTAACTGAATCCCTAAAACCTAAAGCCTAAAGCCTACAAATTCACTGGTAAATCAATCCCCCAGTTTCTATAATTGGCATAGTAGCGTCCACTGCGGGGTGGACAATTAATCGAATTGCATAGTTGACGTGCGAACTTTTTTTCGATCGCACGAGCTGACTTTTCGAGTGGATTGTTTTCATAAGTCTGTCCACCTCGATCGTAACCTTGAAAATAGCTTTTGCCAAACTTGCTAATCTCGCCAGCTTGCTGACATTGTTGGCTATGAGTCATTTCATGGGCGAGTAAGATCAATCCATTAGTCTGGCGGGGTTTGTAGGCTGCCCGAATATAGATCCGATCGCAATAGGTTTGGGCAGCCGAATTAACGGTACCAATATGAGTTTCTTGACCATCTTGTGACCAACGATCGAGTAACTTAGCCTGATATACTATGGTAACTTGATCGACCAAATCACCAAACAGCGGTCGCAAATAGCCCTTCTGAGTTGGATCTAATGGTATTCCCTGGGGATTGCGGATTGCCATAATTTGGGCGGCAAATGGTAGCACTGTCGCCCCAGTTTCACCCCAAGCCCGCGCGGAAGATGGCGGGGTAATCTCTGGCAGGGTTGGCAGTTCCAGAGCAGTTGGAATCAAATCTCCCGCAGCCAATCGATCTTGAAGTGAATGGGGAAACAACAGTGCCACCGTAGCAACTGCTGTAATCAAAGCTAGCAAACAAAATTGATAAAACTTACTCATATCCGAGATCGTCGTTGACACAAATTGAGCTAAAGCTGATGGAGATCTA
Organism: Chamaesiphon sp.; assembly: GCA_026786125.1. Lineage (GTDB taxonomy): Bacteria > Cyanobacteriota > Cyanobacteriia > Cyanobacteriales > Chamaesiphonaceae > Chamaesiphon. The sequence goes on along the minus strand of JAJAYU010000270.1, from coordinate 1,401 downwards.
AAATCCCTATCACCATCATAGCAATCTGATTAGGATCAGCAGATTCGACCATGTATTAGAATCCTTATACTGAAGCAAATTTAGACAAATACTTCTCAGGGTGCAACTAAGTAGATAGAATTAGACTAAAGAATCTTTTATTTAGATTGGAAAAAATATTTTATGACACCCTCGTTAGCCAATTTTATGTACAGCCTCCTTGCTGGTGGCCTAATTGTCGTCGTTCCCGCCACTATCTTTCTGGTCTTCATTAGCCAAAAAGATCGAATTGAACGCTCTTAGTACTTCTTGATTCTCCAGGGGAGAGGCTCCGCCAACGACATTATTCAGCCTCAGTTGGGTATTATGACCGATCTGAGGCTTTGTAATAATCATACTTAGTCAATCTTGCTGATGGACGATCAAGATCGATCGGGACAAACTAGAGATGGTAGACTCTTTAGCACACATCCTCGCGATTTTTCGTTAGGATCTACTATACATATCCAAGCAAAGATCGGGTCGGGTTAAAGCGTCCGAGCTTGCTGAGAAGTTGGAGCAGATTTATTAGTTATGGGTTTTGGCATTTCCGCAGCATCATTATTTGGCTTGGTTCTTGTTATTGCGTCTTTATCTTTATTCGTTACCAGCAAGCTCAAACCGAGCTTATACGAGGATTCTGACAATATCTATGTGATCGCTGGAGTCCTGTGTGGCTTGATCTTGATGGTCAACATCGATCTGAACCCGGCAATGTCATTCCAACAATTGTTGCTGCTTCCGGCGACGATTACTCTGATGTGGCGATTTGTTAACTTAAGAGCCGAAAATAAACAGCTCAAAAGCGGTGATCGAATTACTAGTCGGGAAGTTCCCCCACGGAAATCGGCATACAGTGCCCGAATTGATGATGAGCCAGAATATGTGCCAGCCAAACGGGGCAATCGTCGCACCAAAGATAGATTCGGTCGTACTAACGAACGCGAAGACCGAGAAGAGCTTCCTAGTCGTCGATCTGCGACTAGAGAGTTGCCCGAAGATCGTTTTGCGGAGACAGCCCCGCGCCGCAGTTTCACCGAACCAGCTCGCACCGAAGTAAGCTCCCTCACTCGTCGCCAAAATGACAGTTGGGATAGCGATGATGACTGGAACGATCAAGCACCCGTCCAAGTCCGTCGCGCCCTACCAGATGCCGATCTAGTCAATCGGCAACCAGAACGCCGCTCTGCTAGAAGAAGACCGGAACGCCCCGATCTAGATGATCCAGGTCGGAATATGGATAGTAATGACGATCCAGGTTCAGCACCCCGCCGTCGTCGTCCTCGCCCTGAGAATCCAGGCGATGGTAGTCAACAAATGGCATCAGCCGCCCCAACTCGCCAACGACGAGAAAGTAGTTCCCAAGAAGGCACAACCGCCAAC
>JAJAYU010000269.1 GCA_026786125.1 Chamaesiphon sp. | reverse complement strand
CGACTATCAACCAATGCTTGTTTGAGCTGATCCGCATTGACATAGCCTGCCTGAATCAGCTTGTTGCCGAAGGGTGAGAAGTCATTGCGGACGATGAGTGCCCGTTTCGGAAATGAAGATTGAGTCATAGCTGCTGTAAATAGCTCCTTAGCTTTACAGTATTCCCACACTTAAACCGAATCTCTCCATTTAATCTAAATTTGCTAGTTCACCCCCATCTCCCAGTCTCCCCTCACCATCGTCAGTGAGCGGATTGTAGTGAGCGTAGCCGAATTGAGCCGTTGGTATCGCCTGCGCTGTGCGCTTACTGAAGTCTCCAACAAAATCCAATCAAATGTCTCTTCTGGTCGATCGAGTGGGAATTATAAATTAAGACCAGCTAATTTGGTCTATTAACTCGATCGACTAAAATATAAGAGATCGATCCAAATCAGATTTATACTCATAGGCAGATTCACTAAATTAACTTCTCTTGTAGATATATAATCAAGGATCGACCATCAGCTCATGCACACTCGATTTAACGTCGAACTTGCCCGAGATGTCTGTTAACTGGAATGAATGAACGATGAGTGAAACCGTACCACAACCAAATCGACCAGATGATGAGCATACTTCATCACAACCGTCGTCAGAAAATCTCGAATCTACCCCCACAGGGACAGTAAGTTCATCGCCGACCGAATCGGTGGTTGCCGATGCCGAAACTGCGGCTACTACGGAAGCAGAGGCTAGCGCACCAATTGGGGCAGTACCGAGCGATGTCGTGGAACCCGAAACTCCCGAACCGCCAGAATCGGAACTCCAATCTCTCGCCATTAAATTGACGGAAATCACCAACCAACGGGATGCGTTCCAAAGTCAATACCTAAGAATTGCTGCTGACTTTGACAACTTCCGCAAACGAAGTGGCAAAGAAAAAGAAGAAATCGAACTACGCGTTAAGTGTGCCACCATCATGGAACTCTTAAGTGTTGTCGATAACTTTGAGCGTGCTAGAACCCAAATCAAGCCCCAAAATGATGGGGAAATGGGCATTCATAAGAGCTATCAAAGTGTCTATAAACAATTGGTCGATAGTTTGAAACGAATTGGGGTATCGCCGATGAGATCGGAAGGGCAACAATTTGACCCCAATCTCCATGAAGCGGTCATGCGTCAGCCCACCGAAGAGCATCCAGAAGGCACTGTGATCGAAGAGCTGCAACGCGGTTATTACTTAGGAGATCGGATTTTACGCCACTCACTAGTCAAGGTGGCTGCACCACCAGAGCAGTTGTCAGCAGAAGACGCTACTGATTTTGGCTCTGCTGAAAACAGTTAATCATCTTGACTCGCTCACCAGGGAGATCTTTCCCTAGCTAGAGTGGGTCAGGCTCAGACCAGCGCAGGAGATGATCACCCTGCAATCTAGTACCCGCAATACTTTTGCTCCAAACCCCTATTCCCCGTTTCTGCATCCTTTTTTAAGTATTGCCTCAATATTATGGCAAAAGTCATCGGCATCGACCTCGGTACAACTAATAGCTGCGTCTCCGTCCTCGAGGGCGGGATCCCAGTGGTAATTTCCAACGCTGAGGGTGGTCGGACTACTCCCAGTATCATTGGATTTGCCAAAGGTGACGAGCAGTCAGTCGGACAACTGGCGAAACGACAAGGCGTAACTAACGCGGAGAATACCGTTTATAGTATCAAACGCTTTATCGGACGGCGGTGGGAAGACACAGACACGGAACGCAATCGTGTCCCTTACAACTGTATTAAAGGGCGGGATAATACTGTGGATGTCCAAATTCGGGGCCGGACTTACACCCCCCAAGAGGTGTCGGCGATGATCCTCCAAAAACTCAAAAAGGATGCCCAAAATTTCTTGGGACAGCCTGTAGAGCAAGCGGTGATCACGGTTCCTGCCTATTTTACTGATGCCCAACGCCAAGCTACTAAAGATGCGGGTACAATTGCGGGATTAGAAGTACTGCGGATTATCAATGAACCGACGGCAGCAGCTCTGGCGTATGGATTGGACAAAGCTGATACCGAGCAAAAGATTCTGGTGGTTGACCTCGGTGGCGGTACATTTGATGTATCCGTATTGCAACTGGGGAATGGGATCTACGAAGTCAAAGCCACCTCTGGCAATAACCATTTAGGCGGAGATGACTTTGATAATGAAATCGTCCGCTGGCTGATCAAACATTTCCGCACAACGGAAAGTATCGATTTGCTGAAAGATAAAATGGCTCTCCAACGTCTGCGTGAAGCCGCCGAGAAGGCCAAGATCGAACTTTCGACGATGACGAATACTTCGATTAACCTCCCCTTTATTGCTGCTGACACTCAAGGTCCCAAACATTTGGAAGTAGAGTTAAGCCGAACTAAATTCGAGGAAATGGTCGCACCCCTAATTAAAGCGACACTCGAACCCCTCCAACGATCGCTCAAAGATGCCGATCTCCAACCAAAAGATATTGATCGAATTCTCCTCGTCGGTGGCTCCACTAGGATGCCAGCCGTCCAGCGAGCGATTCAAGACTTCTTTGGGGGTAAGGAACTCGATCAATCTGTCAACCCTGACGAAGCGGTGGCAATGGGTGCCGCCGTCCAAGCAGGTGTCGTTGGCGGCGATATCAAAGATGTGCTGCTGCTAGATGTCACCCCGCTCTCCCTCGGGATCGAAACTCTGGGCGAAGTCTTCACCAAGATCATCGAACGCAACACCACTATCCCTACTAGTAAAGGGCAAGAATTTTCCACCGCCACCGATGGTCAAAACTCTGTCGAAATCCATGTCCTCCAAGGTGAACGGGCAATGGCCAAAGATAACAAGAGCCTCGGTCGCTTTTTGCTCACAGGTATCCCCCCCGCGCCCCGTGGCGTGCCCAAAATTGAAGTTTCCTTTGATATTGACGTAAACGGTATTCTCAAGGTCGCAGCGCACGATCGCGGTACAGGTAGAGAGCAAACTGTCGCCATTAGCAATACTGGTGGACTAAATAAAGGCGATATCGAGCGGATGCCGAAAGAAGCCGACATCTCCGCCCAAGACGACTGGCGCAGACTCCAATTGGTGGAACTCAAAAACCAAGCCGATGCTCTATTCCATACTTATGATGTCACCCTCCAAGAAAATGGCCACCTGATCAACGATCACCTG
>JAJAYU010000268.1 GCA_026786125.1 Chamaesiphon sp. | reverse complement strand
CTTTAGGTCTTGAGCTTTATTAGGTAGTCTCCCAGTCCCCCAGTCTCCCAGTCCCCCAGTCTCCATCTATGCCCTTACCTACTAGCTTTGATGTCATCGTCGTTGGAGCGGGAGCGGCTGGATTGTACTCAGCATTGTGTCTACCTGCCAATCTGCGGGTGGCGATTGTCAGCAAAGCTGATTTGCCTTTATCAGCGAGTGATTGGGCGCAGGGTGGCATTGCAGCGGTAGTAGATCCCCAGGACTCGGTGGACTTGCATATTGCCGATACTCTACGGGCGGGGGCGGGACTATGCGATCGAGATGCTGTAGAATTTTTGGTGACTCATGCTGCGCCCTGTATTGATTCTCTGGTCGAGTTTGGCGTAGCATTCGACAGAATTAGCACAACTTCAGGTAGTGTTCAAGTCGGCGATAAATTAGCATTAACTTTAGAAGCAGCTCATTCTCGTCCGCGTGTATTACATGCGGCAGATACTACTGGACGAGCATTGGTTAGTACTTTAGCCGATCGAGTATTAGCACAATCAAATATTACCGTATTTACCAATGCTTTCGCCCTAGATTTGTGGCTGGAAGCTGGAGTATGCAAGGGAATTAGTCTACTATACCAGGGTGAAATCACTTGGGTAACAGCCACTGCTGTTGTCTTAGCGACTGGTGGTGGGGGACAAGTATATGCTCAAACTACCAATCCTGAAGTCAGTACTGGCGATGGTGTCGCAATGGCACATCGGGCGAGTGGACTATTGCGAGATCTAGAATTTGTCCAGTTTCATCCGACAGCTCTCACCAAGGCTGGTGCGCCAAGATTTTTGATTAGTGAAGCAGTGCGGGGTGAAGGTGCCCATTTAGTCGATGACAATGGTTATCGGTTTACTTTTGACTACCATCCAGCCGGAGAACTTGCCCCTAGGGATGTCGTCAGTCAGGCGATTTTTAGTCATTTACAGAAACATAGTCCTGACCCGACTAGAGGCTGCGTCTGGCTCGATCTCAGTCCAATTCCTGAAGCCCAAATCCGCCATCGATTTCCGAATATTATTCAAGTTTGTCAGCACTGGGGAATTGATATTCTGCATGAGTTGATTCCGGTTGCTCCAGCGGCACATTATTGGATGGGCGGAGTGCATACAAATTTGATCACGCAAACTAGTATTCCTGGTGTGTATGCAGTGGGTGAAACTACCAGCACCGGAGTACATGGAGCCAATCGGTTGGCGAGTAATTCCCTCTTGGAATGTGTGGTGTTTGGTGCCCAATTAGCTCAACTACCAATCCAGTCACAAACAGTAGCAGTCGATCTCAGATTGAGTGAGCGAGTGGAGTTGAATCTACCTTTAGTAAACTCAGCAGAGCATTATCAAGCTTGGGAAGATATTATCAAAAATATCCGGCAGGAATTACCAATTTTAATGTGGCAAGCAGCCGGAATTTGTCGCGAACAGCAGAGCTTAGAACTAGCGATCAATCGAGTCAAACTGCTACAAATAGAATTTAATAATCTGCCGATTAGTCAACTAATTATCCAGATTTTACCTCTACAGACTGTTATTTTGCCAACCGAAATATCTGAGCAAGAATTACGAGCCTGGGGCGAAACTCGCAACTTATTAGAAATCGGGCTACTAATTTTAACTAGTGCAATCATGCGAACTGAAAGTCGCGGTGGGCATTATCGTACAGACTTTCCCTCGATCAATCCAGCTTGGCAATTACACACTTTGGTATGCGGAGATTTATGGTCTAAATCTGATTTATTAGAATAACAGAAAGACCATCACTCTGCCTTACCTCGCCTCAACCTCTTTGAATCTCCCAATTATTTTCGAGCTACCAACCACTCTATTACCTCTTGACCCAAACTAACATTATTTAACCGATCAATCTCGCGAATTCCAGTCGGACTAGTGACATTAATTTCGGTCAAATAACCACCGATCACATCAATACCGACAAAATACAAACCAGCAGCTTGCAACTTCGGCGCAATCTCTGCACACATCTGATACTCTCGATCGGTAATATCGACCTGCTCACTCCGTCCACCCACTGCCATATTACCCCGAAACTCTTTCCCTGTCGGAATCCGATTCACTGCACCAATGGGCTTACCATCAATCAAAATAATCCGTTTATCCCCATCTTTTGCCGCAGGTAGAAACTTCTGAATCATCAATGGTTCCCGCGATTGTCCAGTGCTAACTTCAATCAAAGAATTGAAATTGCGATCGTCAGGAGTCAGAAATAAAATCCCCTCTCCACCCTTACCACCTAGTGGCTTCAAGACTGCGGCACCGTGGGTTTCCACAAATTGCCGAATCACTACCTTATCTCGCGATACGATCGTTTCAGTCATCCACTGAGCAAATTGGAGCGCGAACATTTTCTCATTGGCGTTGCGGAGTCCAGACGGGCTATTTACCACCAAAGTCTGGGCTGGATCGAGACAATCGAGAATGTAGGTAGCATAAAAATAAGCCACATCCGCAGGTGGGTCTGTCCGCATGAACACGGCATCCATTTCAGCCAGCGGTTGGAATTCTACATTTCCGAGCTGATACCAGTCTGCTGGAGCCACCCAGCGGCCATCCTGAAGCTGGACAGGTACGAGTTTTACTTGCTGCACAAATGCCCAGGCTTCCCCGCCCACCACACTCAATTTCTCAGCCTGGGTAATCCAGACCTGATGTCCGAGTCGATCGGCCGCTTCCATCAATGCCACGCTAGTATCGTGGGTAGGATCTAATTTGCCGATCGGGTCGATAATAAATGTT
>JAJAYU010000267.1 GCA_026786125.1 Chamaesiphon sp. | reverse complement strand
GTTCTGAATACGCCATCCGCCTCGAAGAAAAGCAAAAATTGCGGATGAACTACGGTATTACCGAGAAGCAAATGCTCCGCTACATGCGGAAAGCAAGACGCGCTACTGGTTCTACTGGATTAGTTTTATTACAATTACTCGAAATGCGGTTGGACAATACTGTCTTCCGTCTCGCTATGGGTCCCACGATTCCAGGCGCACGTCAGCTAGTCAACCACGGACACGTCACTGTCAACGGACGTGTTGTGGATATCGCTAGTTATCAATGTCGTCCTGGTGACGTAATTGGTGTTCGTAATCGTGAAGGTTCCAAGAAATTGGTAGAAGCAAATCTCCAATATCCTGGATTGGCTAACACTCCCAACCATTTGGATTTCGACAAAGCTACGCTAACTGGTAAAGTTACTGGCACGATCGAACGCGAATGGGTAGCTCTCCAAGTCAATGAGCTACTGATTGTCGAGTTCTACTCTCGCCAAGCTTAAAGATTTTGGATTTTGGATGGCGGCTGCATCCAAAATCTATTCTTTCTGTTTAGGTACTGGGCTTTAGGCTTGAGATTTTGTAGGTTGGGTAAAGTGGAACGAAACCCAACAAACTCAACCAAAATTTATTTCTGAATTTATCCCCCGATCTGAGACATAGTGCGGTGATAAGATCCGACAGTGCCAGATTCTCGACCTTTATAGTTAATTTCTGGTTTGAGATTGAGTAAATCCTGAACTTGAGATCGCAATTCCTCAGTAGAGACACCATTTCGCAACGCAGTTTTGAGGTCTAGTTGTCCAGTTTCATTCAGCAAACAAGGACGCAACCAACCATCCGCCGACAACCGCATTCGATTGCATCTGTCGCAAAAGCATTCAGACATTTGACTAATAAATCCCAGGGTGCCTTTTGCACCTGGAATTGTGAAGACATCAGCGGGGCCATTTCCCTGCACCTGCGCCGTTGTTAGCCCCCATTTTTCGCGAATTTGTTGGCGAATTGATTCAGATGAGATCCAACCTCGATCGCTAAACAACTGATCGTTACCAATTGGCATAAACTCGATAAAGCGAACATGCCACTCTTTGTCGATACTCAGAGCCGCTAAATCCAATACCTCAGTATCATTTACGCCTGGAATCACCACCACATTCAACTTGAGCGGTGTAAATCCGGCTCGATCGGCTGCCAAAATCCCCTCCCACACCTGTTGCCAGCGAGATCTACCTATATTCCCGACAATGCGATCAAAGGTAGCTTCAACGAGGGAATCGAGGCTGATATTCACCCGTCGCAATCCAGCTTGATATAAGTCTTCAGCCATCCCTGCTAGCAGAAAAGCATTAGTAGTTAGGGATAAATCTTGAGTTTCGGGTAGACTGGCGATCGACCTAACAATTTCGACAATCCCCTTTCGCAACAAAGGTTCGCCCCCTGTGAGCCGAAAACAGTTAAAACCAACAGGAATAAATACTTCTCGAACTAGCGTTAACAACTCATCATCAGTCAAAAGTTGCTGACGGTGGAGATATTCCAATTCCTCACCCGCTGGCATACAATATTGACACCGAAAGTTGCAGCGATCGATCAGACTAATTCGTAAGTAATTTACTTGGTTCATCCTTCCATTCTGCCTGATTTAGCTTTCAAATACTATTATTTTTCAGCAGCTATTAATGTTAGTTCGATCGCATTCCCATCAGGATCTTGAGTGAACAGTGCTGCTCGACCAGAATTGCTCATTTTTACTACACAATTAGCAGTGAGCAATTGTTGTTTGGCTACCTCTAGATCTCGAACTCCTAAGGCGATGTGTGGATTACGAGTTGATTTGTTTAGATCAATTACAGGAGGCTGATAATCGAGATCCTCGATCAGGTGGATTTGGAGATCGCCGAGTTGATACCAAATACCAGGATATTTGAGATCGCGATCAACTTTTTTTAATCCCAGAATATTACTATAAAACTCGATCGATCTATTCAGATTCGACACTACTACCGCGACATGGAGACAACTAGTAACTTCAATCATGGAATGGTGAATGGCTCGCACTGTTGGCGAAGCCTTGCATTTTGCATTGCGTAGCCGTTGGCGGTAGCGGAGCGTTTGCCCTAGCAATAGCCTCTCCGCAAGGGGAAGTGTGGATCGTGGCTACTTTAAATCAAACAGTAAAATCTCACCACTACTCGAAGTAGATAGCTCTAGATCGGCACCACCAGCATAGCTGATCGCATCCCCCGCGCTCAGAACTCGATCGTTAATTGTTATTTCACCTTGAGCCACATGCAGCCATACAGAGCGATTGGGTGGTATCTGATAGGATATCCTGTCATCACCACTTAGGAGGCTGATGTACAGATTAACATCTTGATGAATAGTCACAGCACCATCTCGTCCATCCCGCGCCGCAACTAGCCGCAATTTACCCTGCTTATCCCCAGCCAAAAGCTTTCTGTTCGTAGCTAGGGGTTAAACCGATAGTATCGGGGATAATCCAAATTTGGAGTAGATGTACCGCTGTATTGGGTGAATTGTTAAATTCACTGTGAGTAATACCTGTACCCGCAGTCATGCGTTGGACTTCGCCAGGATAAATTACTGCTCCAGTCCCCAGGCTATCTTTATGTTCAAGCGCACCGGAAAGTACATAAGTGATGATTTCCATATCCTGATGTCCGTGAGTACCAAATCCACTTGCAGGGGCGATGATATCATCATTAATTACTCTAAGACTCTTAAATTGGATCCAATTGGGATCTTGATAGTTACCAAACGAAAAAGTATGATAGCTATTCAACCAATCAATTTGAACGTGTCCGCGATCGCTAGATTTACGCACGATCGGCATTACAGTTTGATTCATATAATTATCAATTTCTTGCACTGTTGGCGTTAGCCTTGCCTTTGGCATTGCGGAGTCGAAGTGTCAATTAATTACCAAGCCTTTAGTAGCCAACCAATCTTGGTTGAATATTCGAGACTGATACCTGGCTCCACCATCACATAAGATCGTCACGATTGTATGTCCTGGCCCCATTTGCTTTGCCAGTCTTACTGCCGCCGCGACATTGATCCCGACGGAACCACCCATGAATAGTCCATCTTTTCGCAAGAGTTGATAGACAACATCAATACATTCTTGATCGGGGATTTGGAGTGCATCATCGATCGGGACACCTTCCATATTACCAGTGACTCGACTATTACCAATCCCCTCAGTAATCGAACTCCCTTCCATGTGAATTTCACCAGTTTTCACATAACTATATAAACCGCTGCCCATCGGATCTGCCAGCACAGTTTTAATTGCTGGATTCTGTTCTTTCAGATATAAAGCTACTCCGGCAAAAGTACCACCTGTACCAGTCGAAGCCACCCAGCCATCGATTTTACCATCCGTCTGCGCCCACATTTCGGGGCCAGTGGTTTCATAATGAGCCAATCTATTTGCGAGATTTTCAAACTGATTTGCCCAGACAGCATTCTCCATTTCCGTAGCCACCCGCCCTGATAATTTCACATAATTATTTGGATCTTTGTAGGGCACAGCAGGTACTGTGCGTACTTCTGCGCCGAGGGTACGGAGTGCTTCGATTTTTTCGGCTGATTGAGTTTCAGGGATGATAATCAGGCATTTATAGCCCTTAGCATTGCAGATATGCGCTAATCCAATGCCAGTATTGCCAGCAGTACCTTCGACGACGGTGCCACCTGGTTTGAGGGTACCATCCCGTTCGGCAGCTTCGATGATATACAGTGCGGCGCGATCCTTGACTGAGCCGCCCGGATTGAGAAATTCGGCTTTGCCCAAAATCTCACATCCAGTCTCATCGCTAAAACTATTGAGCCTAATTAATGGCGTATTGCCAATTGCTTCGACAAAGCCGCGTTTAATATCCATTTTAATAATTAATTTATAAATCTTGATCGAGTAAGATCCGATCGATACTAGCTATTTTCTCTTATTTTACATGAACATTCGGATTGGTAATGGTTACGACATTCATCGGCTGGTGGCAGATCGTCCGCTGATTCTAGGCGGAGTGCGGATCGAGCACGAACTGGGATTATTGGGACACAGCGATGCGGATGTGCTGACTCATGCAATTATGGATGCAATGCTGGGGGCATTGAGCTTGGGGGATATTGGGCTGTATTTCCCCCCCACTGATGAGAAATGGGCGGGTGCTGATAGTATCGAGCTATTAAAACAAGTCAATCAATTAATTCTTGATCGCGGTTGGCAAATTGGCAATCTCGATACAGTAGTGGTTGCCGAACGCCCAAAACTCAAGCTCCATATTCATACCATGCGCGATCGATTAGCCCAAGCG
>JAJAYU010000266.1 GCA_026786125.1 Chamaesiphon sp. | reverse complement strand
GCTCCATACTGATATTCGAGGTTTTGGCTGGCAATATCGCTGGATTGAACGATCGTATCGCCGATTTGCGGATGCTGGACTTTGGCGCGAAGGTTCTTTTGACGTTGCAGTTGACTCGGTTCGAGAATTAATGGCCCGAATTGGACTATCCCCGTGAGAGAGTCGAGGGTATAATGGCGATCTTCAGCACTAGAATCGGCAAAGTCATTGACTTCCTGCCATCTTTGAGGCAGTCCGCCAGGGGGGACGACGATAATATATTCATCTTCCCGACGGGCTAAAATTGGCGTAGTTTGTAGCTCGAATGTTTGTCCGGCTTTACCATTACTTATCCCCAGTCGTTCGTCACGAATGGGGGTGCTATGGCTGGCTTTAATCGTCCCGCCAATCGATTTTACGCCCATGCCGATAATCCGAGGCGATCGATTGTAACCCGTCTGATTTCTCGCTAAATCGGTGAGCTTGCAACGCAGCCATCTGCCCCGATAAGTCGTAAAAGTTTCTACAGGAAAATTTTGGGGTAAATGCAGAATTACCTGTGCTCCTTGAGTGGGATTGCGTCCCTGCTGGGCAATTTCATAGAAGCTCCACCCCTTAGTTGCATCATCTACTTCTGAGCGTAAGACCGATACCCAATTTTCACCATCCCAGGCTTCCCAGGCACGGGGCGGTTGTTTGGGGTCGATCCCCGTCGGCGTAGCCGAATTACCTTGGAAGGTTACAGCTAGGACATTACCATCGATCGGCCCTTCGGAATCGATCGCTAAATAGAAACAATTCCCTGGTTGCGGCTGCTCTTCAAATAACGATTGCTCACTTCCTGCCCACGCCCCATCGGTTTGGCGAGTCCAGACTTGAGTACCGCGTTCGCGCAATGCTAGCGGCACATCTTCGACGGTTGGCGAACTTAATAAATGGCGCAGGGAGGGTTTGCCAATAATGAGATCTTTGTCGGTACTAAAGACGATCGCTTCAGTATTTTCCGTCCTTAAAGTAGCAACTTCTACCCCCGTCGGAATTGTATAAACTTCCGCTAAACTGGTACTTAAATAAAAGGTTAATTCAGTTTGGGCTGGTGCGGGAGCCTGGAGTCGAACGCCCAATAATTCCAAAAATGCCACATAATTTTTCCGTGGCACTTGGTTGAATCTGAGTAACATTTGGTCGGTCAACCAAGCAAACAACTCGATCAGTGTAATCCCTGGATCGCTGAGATTATGATCCGTCCACTCTGGACAGTAGCGCGGGATGCGGAGCAGACAATCCTCTACTAAATCGTCGAAAGTGCGATCGTCCAGATTAGAAGAAGGCAATTTTGGTAAAAAGTCAAATTCCACAATTACCCCACTGCTGAAAGTAGATAGAACGGATAAACATAGTTATAAGTATCGGAGCGATCTTTGAGCCGATAGTTAATGTTGATGACAACTTTCCCTCGAATGGGATCGGGTTCGGTATACACCTCCAAATCGGTAATTCGCGGTTCCCATGTTTCTAGAGCTTCTAAAACGTACAGCCGAATCATCAGCAGCGTGTCGCTATTGAGTGGCGAAAAAGCCAACTCTGACAGGCGCGACCCAAAATCCGGTCTATATACCCGCTCGCCAATCCCAGTTCGCAAAATAATCCAAATTGATTCTCGGACTTTTTGCTCTTTCGTACTAAATTGGATGCCACCCTGGACGCTCAAAGAGATCGGAAAAGCCCATCCCGTCCCCAAATACGCCTGTTCCAGATCGAGTTCTTCGGGCATGAGTACAGTCCTATCGATCGACACACACCAACTAAGATATCGGGATTGGTGCGATAAGTATATTGGATAAAACTCGAGTTTTAGCAGTTACTAACCGCTAGCCACAAACCTCCAATTAAAACTGTAAACTCACCCATTGCTACTGTATTCACACTGGTAGTTTCCTGAATGACATCGCCCATCCGACAAGCTGCCAAACCATTAATTAGTACCGTCTGACTGCCATTAATCACCATCCCCGCGCCATCGGGGATTACCAATTTGACGATCGGACATGTGTGGGTATCGGCGGCAAAACTACTCATCAGTTTCGCCATATCCGCCGCCGCATCTTTGATTGTATCGACAAGTTTTAGTGCCGCAGCAGGCCCAGCAGGGGTTCCAGCCGCTGCCGTCGATACAGCGGTTGCTTTGGCGATTTTTTCTGCTCCTTCTGCAAAAGTTTTTGCGAGTAGAGCTGCTTGTGCTGCGGAAATTCCTCGCCAAGCTGGGAGTTTGCCAATCGTCACATTAAAGCTACCAGGGCCAACACCCAAGGGGCTACCATGAGCGGTCAGATCGCCGACTCGTGCGGCTGGTTTTCCAGGCATAGGGGGACTTCCTTGGGTGAGGGGGTAACGCGATTAAATTTAGTTGAGTGAAATCATGGCACCGTTGACAGTAATCGTGCCGTTAGCTTTAATTTCAATATTACCTGTAGCTTTTAGTGATAAGTTACCAGTGGAATCGATCGAGATTGACTGTCCTCTGTCATCCATTTTAATTTTATGTCCGCCTGTGGTTTCAATTTCAATGCAGGTCTCGCTGTCGTTTAAGTAGATTTTATGTCCGCCAGTTGTTTCCAGGCGCACGCCAGCTTTACTACTACCCTTGTCTTCCTCGATAAATTGCAAAGTGTGTCCAGTACGGGTTTTAATCGTTCGCAGTCGCACCTTCCCGCCCTGAACACTATCATCAACCTTCGTTGGCGGCGCATCTTTGCCGTTCCAGACTCCGCCGATGATATAGGGACGGTGGATATCGCCATGCTCGAAGCCCACTAAGACCTCATCATCGACCTCTGGCAAACAGTCAAACCCGCGATCGATTCCTGCTCCTGGGGCGACTACTCGCGCCCATTGACTGGCATGTTCTTCCGTCAGTGTGGGGAATTTAACCTTGACGCGACTCCAGCCTTGGGGGTCTTTATTGTCGGTGACAATTCCGGCTAAAAATGTCTGCCCTGGCTGGAGTTTGACCGATGGAGCTAGCGTAGCAAATAGGCTGCCCCCGCGCAACCCACGGACGCTAAACTCAGTTTTGTAAATACTCTGACTGTAGAAGTGGCGAGTTTCAGTGATATAATATTCACCACTAAATCGATCGCCCATGCCATTAAGTTTGACAATTTTCCCCGGTCGAATCTGAGGATTGCCCTCAGCTTTAGCATCTGCATAGACAAATTCGCCGCCTAACTCATCACACAACGCTTGCGCCATTTTATCGGCTTGTTTGGCTGTAGCTAATGGTCGATCGACTACGGTCATTTTCGGTGGCTTGCGATCGAGATCGAATTTAGTGCTGGTGCTACTGCCGCGTTCTTTATCAGATAATGTTAATAAGCTTTCTTTCTTAGCTGTCGCTAAGATTAATTTTTTCTGAGTATAATCCCAACTACGGACTTCTACTTCGCTCACTTGCTCGGCACTGGTAACGCGAGTACTAAAACTACTAATATTTTTCTGCCATTGTAATTCTAACTTATCCTTACTACTGGGTTTCCGAAAATATAGTTCTCGATCCTGAATAAATAATTCAAATCCAATCTGTGCGGCGCGTTCGCGCAAGAACTCCATATTAGTTTGATTTTCTTGGAATATATACTCATGTGGTTCGCCACTTTGCTCGATATATTTATCTGCTTTGATTCCGACCTCTTTGGCAATTTTTTTAATGATATCGCTATCGGTTTCATTTAGAAAAGAACGGTTGTAACGCCCGCGATGCAGGCGATGGGAAACATCATAGCCCCGAACGACGATCGGTGCTTGTGATTTTTCGCTAAAATGAACTTCAATAGCGGTGATTTCACCTTCGATCAGCGAACCCTCAATCTTATTTTTAAAGTTACGATCCTGAGTCGTACTAGAAATAAAACCTAACTTAATTTGCCCGCCGATTTTAAAATATTTCTCATTCCGCCAGGGCTGTCGATCGGTACGTTCAGCCTTACTTGCTGGAATGTAACTATTGTGCACGACGATCGTAAACATTGCTGGCAAATGTAGACTTTCTTCAACATTTATCTGCAATAAATCCTTGACTAATTCCGGCGGTGCATCTTGCCAGCCCTGCCCATCATTAAACTGTAGTTTTGGCTGTGATAAATAAAGAGTTTCTTCAGGCATAGTTAGACTACTTTTTTGTATTCGTAGCAGCTTTACCTTGTGTTGCTACGGGTTTACGTTACTTTTATTCGCCTGGTAAGGGTTGCTTGCGTCCTTGACCTGTCGGTGCCGGTGCTTTATCTTTTGAAAAATTATGTTCGTCAACTTCCTGCAAGGTAATATCGACCATTGCTCTAACAGGGGTACCATCAGGACGAAACATTGTTAGCGTATAAGTCAAACTATTTATCACACAATGAAAATATTCTTCTCCCCAACTGAATATATAAACTGGCGGACGCTTGCCTTCTCCAGCTTCAGAAGTTACACCTTTTTTGATAACATTAATATATTTTTCAACAACTGATTGATTAGTCTCATATGTATCAAACAGCAACTGCTTCAAAGTCAACTTATAAGGTTCTACTCCAGAGAAGTTAGTTTTTGGTAATAATGTCTGGGATTTATTACCTGCCTCATTTTGCCAGTTAACAGTTCGAGTCAAACTAATTTCTGTCGGATTGAACATTAATTTAATATCTTCTCCTGGGTTATCTTTATTGATAAGTTTTGCTTTTACTAGTGTTGATGAATTTACCATGATAATTATATTTTAGATATTTTATTCCAATAATTATTCAAGAAGTCTACCAAGGTAAGCGACCGTTATAGATACCTTGACGTTCTCTCTCTACTTCTAAACGTTGTCGCAATCGATAATAAATCTCACG
>JAJAYU010000265.1 GCA_026786125.1 Chamaesiphon sp. | reverse complement strand
AGACGCTACGCGAACGGCTACGCTCTGCTAAGGCAGACGCTATTGCAAGGCAAACGCTCCGCTACCGCGAACAGTACAAGTAATTGATAATTGATAGTAATATTATGGAGAGTGGGCAATGCCCACCATCCAATATCTGCGCAATTTCCATCTACCAAATCTTTGAGAACAGACCTTAGAGTAATCGATCAAGTGCGCGATCTGCTTTGACTTTATTTAAGACTTGTTTGATTTCCTGAGTGCGATGTTTGGCAACAATTAGGGTGACATCACCATCGCGGACAACGACTAGATCTTCTAATCCGATCGTCACCACTACTTCATCAGGATTGGTGGCATAAATGACCGATCCTTGAGTTTCAATACAGACATGATTGGCCAATTCTACATTAATACTATCGCCTTTCATCAGGCGTTCGATCGCATTCCAATCACCCAAATCATCCCACCCAAATTCAGCCGGAATTACATGGGTTAGTTTGGTTTTTTCCATCAGGGCATAATCGATACTAATTTTAGGTAAAGTAGCATAGATACTCACACCTTTCTTAATTAATAGCTGCATCAATTCTGGTGAATAAGTCTGAAGTTCGGCGATCGCAGTCTTAGCTTTGAAAATAAAGATGCCGCTATTCCAGGTATAATCACCACTAGTAATAAAGTTTTCAGCAGTTGCTAAATCGGGCTTCTCGGTAAATCGATCGACTCGATAACTTGCTAAACCCTGATACTCACCACTAGCTTTTCCTTGCTGAATATAGCCATAACCAATTGATGGGAAAGTCGGTGTAATTCCTAGGGTGACGATCGCGCTTTGAGTATGGGCTAATTCTACCGCCGCTTTGATCGTTTTGGCAAAAGCTGGAACATCGCCAATCCAGGCATCTGCGGGGAAAAATCCAATAATCACATCATCTCCATACCGCTGGGCAACTTCCAGACTCGCCCAAGCCACCGCAGCTGCCGTATCTCTACCCTCTGGTTCGACTAACAAATTATTCGCTGGCAGGCTGGGTAATTGCTCCTGTACCCCTGTTGCCAAAGTTCCCGACGTAATTACCCAAATATCATCCCAACTCCCCACAATCGGCATCAACCGATTGGCAGTGGCTTGGATCAGACTTTCACCGCTACCATCAAGACAGAGGAACTGCTTGGGGCGATGTTTGCGACTGAGTGGCCAAAAACGTTCGCCTTTACCGCCAGCAAGAATTACAGGGACAAATTTGGGTTGCATGGAGTCGATGGTGGAATAGCTAAAGATCGCCGCAGCACCTCCAAAGGACTTGTCGGTGCGCGGCAGATGTAGAGTACCACGAATACTAGACAGCTTCGATATTTTTCTCGCCAGTGCGAATTCTAATCACTTGCTCCACTGGAGTGACAAAAATTTTGCCATCACCAATTTCGCCAGTACGAGCAGCAGAAATGATCTTGTCCACAACCATATCTACCTGAGCGTCATCAACGACAACTTCGACTTTGAGCTTCTGGAGAAACTCAACAGTATACTCTGAGCCACGATAGCGTTCGGTTTGACCCTTTTGTCTACCAAAGCCTCGGACTTCCGAGACAGTCATGCCGACGATACCTGCATTGACGAGGGCGATTTTGACTTCATCTAGTTTGAAAGGACGAATGATTGCTGCGATCTTTTTCAACTTGAGCGACTCCTGAATGTGTGTTTATATCCGATTTTTAGCTGCACCAACTCGATCTTTTGTATCATTGTTAGACCAGCAAAACATGTAACTTTGGCTACAAAATCAAAAGATCGCTGTCTTTGCCAATCTAGATTTTTACACATCTAATCTCGGATTGGTAGCGATCGATACCGATTGTAATGTCTGTTGATGGGTTGCTAGAGATTAGCTACTCCGTCCACAGATTAAAGTTAACTCTTGTAACTTTAATCCTAGTGGCTGATTCAGCACGGCAGGATCGTATCGCCATTCCCAGTTGCCCTCAGCAATACCTGGAAAATTCATTCTGGCAGTACCATCCAAACCCAAGACATCTTGAAGTGGGAAGATGGCAATATTTGCCACCGAACTCATCGCCAACCGGATCAGATCCCAGTGAATTCCCGCTGGACAAATCCCCCCTGAATATAGCAAGAATCGATCGCGTTCTTGACCACTTAATTTGTCGAACCAACCGACAGTTGTATCATTGTCATGGGTACCTGTATAGACTACAAAGTTTCGACCATAGTTAAATGGTAAAAATGGATTGCCATTATCCGAACCAAACGCAAATTGGAGCACTTTCATCCCTGGAAAACCAAACTGATCTCGCAGAGCTTCGACATCGGGCGTAATTACACCCAAATCCTCAGCGAGAATTGGTAAGTGTCCCCACTTGTGTTGAATAGTGGCAAATAATTCTGCACCTGGAGCCTTGATCCAGCATCCATTCATGGCAGTAGGTTCACCCTGCTCAACTGCCCAAAATGCCTGGAAACCACGAAAGTGATCGACCCGAATCACATCAACTAATTTTAGCAACGATTCAAATCTTTGAATCCACCAATTAAATTGAGTATGGGCTAACTTCTCCCAGTTATAAACAGGATTTCCCCACAGTTGACCAGTTTCACTGAAGTAATCCGGTGGCACCCCAGCCATCAATGAGGCAGCACCTGTGTCAGGATCGAGTTCAAAGAATTCTTGGTTTGCCCAGACATCGGCACTATCATGGGCAACATAAATTGGAATATCACCGATGATTTCAATCTCATGTTCATGAGCATAATCTTTTAGTGCTGACCACTGTTCAAAGAACTTGAATTGAATAAATTTATGATAGCTAATTTGATGTTTGAGGTGATTTTGCCAGTGAATTAGGGCAAGTGGTTCACGTTTAACTAGGTTTGTTTCTTCCCACTGGTGCCAACTTTTGTTACCATGTTCTTCTCGCACTGCCATGAACAAGGCATAATCATCTAGCCAATAAATCTGGCTATGACAGAAGTTATCAAAGCTAGTTTTTTGATCTTGATCGGCAAATGTCTGAAACTGCTCGAATGCTAAATGAAATAGTTTGGTCTTGGTTTCGATCGCTAGTGGGAAATTTACTTTGTGATCGGAAAAATTTGGTAGATTTTCTAAGTCTGATGAATTGAGTAATCCATCCTCTAATAGTTTAACTGGGCTAATCAATAAAGGATTGCCGGCGATCGCCGAATAACACATATAGGGCGAATTACCATAACCCGTTGGCCCTAATGGTAAGATCTGCCAGTACTTTTGCTTGGCATTGTGCAAAAAGTCAATGAATGTATAAGCATCTTCACCCAAATCACCAATCCCAAATGGGCTAGGTAATGAGGTGGGATGAAGTAGAATTCCGCTGAATCGAGTCATAAGATAGTGAACAGTGAATAGTGAATAGTGAGCAGTATAGGAACTAGGCTTTTTTGTTGATGTTTTGTTTGGTTGTTTTGATACTAGCAATTAGTAATTTGAGTAATTCTTTCAAGACCTCTGTAATTGATTCACATTGTTTGATTGTGAGATAGTCTGTTTCACATGGTAGTAAAATCCAGT
>JAJAYU010000264.1 GCA_026786125.1 Chamaesiphon sp. | reverse complement strand
TCTCTCAACGTTATGAAGGCATGATTGGTAAAGAGTAGGCTTTAGGCTTTAGGGATTAGGCTTTAGGTGAGAATGTCGTAATTATCGACAGGTTTTCAATCTGACAGCCTAATTCCTGCTTTTATTGTCTAAAACCTAAAGCCCAATACCTAACACCTAAATTATGACGCGACTAATTTTTCTCGGTGCCCCTGGTGCAGGCAAAGGCACTCAAGCCCAAATCCTCGCGGAATCCGCTAAAATCCCCCATATCTCCACTGGAGATATTTTGCGAGCCGAAGTCAAAGGACAAACTGAATTAGGCCTAAAAGCTAAATCCTACATGGATAAAGGCGAACTAGTCCCTGACTCACTGCTGTTAGACATGATTCGCGCTCGTTTGAGTCAATCTGATGCCGTTGGCGCAGGTTGGATTCTTGATGGATTCCCACGCAATGTCAGTCAAGCTGAATTTCTCGATCGATTGCTCACGGAAATAGGTCAAAACTACGATCTAGCGATTAATCTGGATGTTCCCCAGGATAGACTAGTCGAAAGACTACTCAATCGAGCCACCATTCAAAACCGTCCTGATGACACCGAGGATGTGATTCGCAGGCGATTAGTTGTGTATGACGAGCAAACCTTACCTTTGATCGATTACTATCGACAGAAGGGCGTTTATCGCGAGGTTAATGGCGATCGAGATTTGGCAGTGGTTACGCAGGATTTAGAGGCATTGGTGAATTAAGCAATGGGGGGACGGGGACTGGGAAATTAGATTAATATCCTTCTCGTCTCCCCGTCTCCTCGTCCCCTGTTAAAATAAAAGTAGCTATCAATTACTCCATTTGAGGTATTTATTAATTGTCTAAACAAGATTTGATTGAAATGGAGGGCACGGTGACTGAATCCCTGCCTAATGCCATGTTTCGAGTCGATCTAGATAACGGGTTTAATGTTTTAGCCCATATCTCCGGCAAAATTCGTCGCAACTATATTAAAATTCTTCCTGGCGATCGAGTCAAGTGCGAACTCACGCCTTACGACCTCAGTAAAGGCCGAATCACATACAGACTGCGGAATAAGAAGTAATTATATTCCCCGATCAAACCCCAAATTCAACGTTTCTCCCATCTGGTAGATCGTCTCCAGCAGAATTGTCGCGTAATCACTACTGACAATTTGTTGGAAAATGTTATAATATTAAGCTTGCAGTGTTGTCTAAATTGGCATGAAAGTCAGAGCGTCTGTCAAAAAGATTTGTGAAAAGTGTCGCGTCATTCGTAGACGGGGCCGGGTCATGGTAATTTGTGCCAACCCGAAACATAAACAGCGTCAAGGTTAAGATAACTAGTCCAAGTTGCTAGTTAGTTATTTAGACCCATGACGATCGAATGGAATCTACAAAAGAGTAAAGGATTGGGCGAGTTGCGCTAGTTCCAAACCAGATCTTTTCATAGAGCCATCGAGTCGAGATCGAGATCAAAGTATAGTGGAGAAACAAGTGTGGCACGGATAGCAGGCGTAGACCTCCCTCGCGACAAGCGGGTGGAAATCGGTCTCACATACATTTTTGGCATCGGGTTAACCCGCGCCAAAGAAGTAATAGCAAAGACGGGTGTAAATCCAGATACACGAGTTAAGGATTTATCAGATGCTGAAGTTACCCTCCTGCGGGAACGGGTAGAAGGCGATTATCAAATCGAAGGCGATTTACGTCGCTGGGAATCGATGAACATCAAGCGATTGGTAGACATCGGCTCCTATCGGGGTCGTAGACACCGGATGGGTTTACCCGTTCGCGGTCAACGGACTCGGACAAATGCACGGACACGTCGCGGTCGTCGCGTTACCGTTATGGGCAAGAAAAAAGCTCCTGGCAAAAAATAAGATGGTTCGATGGTTGTGGCAACCTAACTATAGCCAATTGGCGATTAGTAGCCCCGTACTCTACCCCCAAAAAAGTGGTAATTGTGCGGCAGTTGCTCCTCGCCAATTAGTGTGTCTAAACCCGTGGTTACAGCTACGCTTTGGTCTATATTAACCAAGCAAATCGAATTGTTGAATTTCAGATTCGCAGTGGATGTTTTCATCGATTACCTCATTGATATTTCAAATACATAGACCGACATGGCTCGACAACCTAGTAAAAAGACTGGCCCTAAAAAGCAAAAGCGCAACGTTCCAAACGGCGTAGCTTACATTCAGTCAACATTCAACAATACGATCGTCACGATCTCGGATGCTAATGGAGATGTGATCTCCTGGGCATCTAGTGGATCTAGTGGCTTCAAAGGCGCGAAAAAAGGGACTCCATTTGCAGCTCAAACAGCAGCAGAAACTGCTGGTAAGCGCGCAATGGATCAGGGAATGCGTCAACTGGAAGTGATGGTCAGTGGGCCTGGTGCGGGTCGTGAAACAGCGATTCGTGCTCTCCAAGGTGCAGGGTTAGAAATAACTCTAATTCGTGATGTCACTCCAATTCCACATAATGGTTGCCGTCCGCCAAAAAGACGGAGAGTCTAAGTTAATTATTTTTAGTTTGTAATCATCTAGGCTGGCGTTGGCATAGCCTCTCCCTTGGAGACTCGCCAATTTTAGTAATTATGAATTATTAGTTGTTATGTTAGAGAAAATTTGATAGCTATCTAGCTGTCATCTGTAACAAGTTTAAAGTCAAGTACAAACTGGGTAGGGAGGTCACTCTGTGGCGCAGTTTCAGATCGAGTGTGTCGAGTCTAAGACCGAGTCAAATCAAAGTCAATATAGTAAGTTTATCCTGGAGCCTCTCGATCGAGGTCAAGGTGTAACGGTCGGCAACTCACTACGGCGAGTATTATTGTCCAACTTAGAAGGGACATGTATTACTGCGGTACGAGTAGCCGGACTAATTAAAGATGAAAAAGCTGGTGTCAAGCCAGGTACGGTCAACCATGAGTTTGCTAGTTTAGTTGGTGTTCGCGAAGATGTTCTCGAACTGCTGCTAAACATGAAAGAAGTCAAACTCAAAAGTTATACCTCTCAGCCGCAAATTGGCAGATTGAATGTAACTGGGCCAGCCGAAGTTACGACTGCTGATTTTGAATTACCTTCAGAAGTAGAAGTTGTCGATCCTCACCAATATGTGGCTACTGTCGCTGCGGGTGGGAAGTTGGAGATGGAATTTAGAATCGAACGTGGCAAGGGCTATCGATCGGTAGACAAATTCCGCGAACATGGTCTAGCAATGGACATGCTCCAAATCGATGCAGTATTTATGCCTGTTACCCAGGTTAACTACACTACCGAAGATGTGCGAATCGACGGCGCAGTTGAAAAAGACAGATTGATTCTAGAAATCTGGACAAATGGTAGCCTGACACCCCAAGAAGCATTAAGTGAATCCGCCAAAATTTTGGTCGATCTGCTCAACCCGCTCAAGGACATCAGCTTGGAGTCTTTCCAGCCAGAATATGCAGATGAAGAAGATCCTTCTAACCAAATTCCGATCGAAGAACTAAATCTCTCCGTTAGGGCATACAACTGCTTGAAACGAGCGCAGATTAATTCGGTTTCCGATTTGATGGGTTACACCCAAGAAGATCTGTTGGAAATCAAGAACTTTGGTCTCAAGTCCGCTGAGGAGGTTATCGAAGCTCTCGAAAAGCGAGTGGAGATCAAACTCCCCCACGATAAATCAGTGAAAGCCTGAGTAGATCGGGGCGCGGTAGCAAGCGATCGACTAGTGAAGTAGATAATACTACCTATTTTCACCAATCAATCTAAATCGCCAACTACTGTATCGAAAAGCCCCAAGGGAGTTTGATCATCACAGTCTAGTTTGAATCAATCGCGGCTTGTCATCAGGTAACTCACGATTGATTCAGTCCACATCGAAGTACTTCTAAGGTAGCTCGATCATTAGTAAAACCAAGGAGAAATATAATGCGTCATCGCTGTCGCGTGGCAATGCTGGGTAGACCAGCCGACCAACGGAAAGCACTGTTAAGATCTTTGACAACTGAACTAATCCGCCACGGTCGCATCACAACAACTCTGGTCAAAGCGATAGCGATGCGCCCAGCAGTTGAGAAAATGATCACTCTCGCCAAATCTGGCACTCTAGCCGCTCGCCGTCAGGCTCTGGGCTATATCTACGACCAGAATTTAGTTCACGCTTTGTTTGAGTCAGCCCCCGAACGCTACGGTAGTCGTCAAGGTGGTTACACTCGCGTCGTCCGCACTGTGCCCCGGCGTGGTGACAATGCAGAAATGGCAATTATCGAACTGATGTAGGCTCGACAGATCCCTGTTATTTGTGAAGCAATGGCTAAGAAAAACCACCAACTCATAACTAACAGCCCAACTGAACGTGTTGCTCTAGTAATTCAGTACGCAGGTGCCAACCTGTGTGGCTGGCAAAAGCAACCATTTGGGCGGACAGTCCAGTCCGAAATCGAACGAGCAATTGAAAAATTTCTCGGTCAACATGTGGAAATCTATGGTGCTGGTCGTACTGACAGCGGCGTTCATGCTGCTGCCCAGGTTGCCCACTTTGATAACCCTAGTTTGATGCCTGCTGCTAATTGGTCCACTGCCATCAACAAACGGTTGCCAGATGATATTCTCATCCGCGCTTCCGCCCCTGTTGCTGATAATTGGCACGCACGCTTCTCTGCCAAATATCGACGGTATCGGTATACCATCTATACGAATAAGCAACCAAATTTGTTTGTCCGTCCCTATACGTGGCATTACTATCATGAGCCGCTCGATATTACCTTGATGCAAGCCGCCATCGCCCCAATGCTTGGTAAGCATCATCTAGCTGCATTTCATCGGACTGATTCTAGTAGGACTCACTCCTGGGTTGAAATTCAGGCGATAAGCTGTGAACAGTCGGGGGACTTTATCCAGATTGAAGTCCAAGCCAATGGATTTCTATATGGGATGGTACGATTACTAGTTGGAATGCTTGTCAGAGTGGGAAATGGCGATTTATCGATCGCTGATTTTACCCAAATCTGGCAAAACGACCAGCGCGGTGAAGTCCACCATTCAGCCACAGCGAAAGGATTATGTCTACTCCGAGTCGGATATACAGATTTTCCCTTCCCTGAGTCCGTCTGGTACGATACCCAACCGCAATTTCTGTTACATCAAAGTTA
This sequence comes from Chamaesiphon sp., assembly GCA_026786125.1. Lineage (GTDB taxonomy): Bacteria > Cyanobacteriota > Cyanobacteriia > Cyanobacteriales > Chamaesiphonaceae > Chamaesiphon. Next base: position 1,116 of record JAJAYU010000264.1, on the reverse strand, counting down.
GTTATATTTATAGCTTTACTCAATTACAAACGTTGGGTTTTGCTACGCTCAACCCAACCTACAACTGATATAAGATCGTGGAAAAAACATACTTACCACCAACCAATAATACGGCTGATGCCAAGTGGTACATCATCGACGCAGCCGACCAACGCCTCGGTCGTCTAGCTAGCCAAATCGCTATGGTATTGCGTGGCAAAAACAAACCCACCTTTACGCCACACATCGATACTGGCGATTTCGTCATTGTGATCAATGCTGAGAAAGTCCAGGTGACTGGCAAAAAAAGCACTCAGAAAGTCTATCGTAGACACTCTGGTCGCCCAGGCGGGATGAAAACGGAAGTTTTTGCCAAACTGCAAGTGCGGATCCCTGAGCGGATTATCGAACAAGCAGTCAAAGGCATGTTACCCAAGAATTCAATGGGTAAACACCTATTCACCAAGATGAACGTCTACGCAGGTACTCAGCATCCTCATGCTGCCCAGAAGCCTGAAGTCCTCGTCATCAAAACTATCCCTGGAGCATAATCATGGTAGAAGCAATCAAAAAAGCAGTCTATTGGGGTACAGGTCGTCGGAAAGCCGCGATCGCTCGCGTCCGCCTTGTCCCTGGTACTGGTAAACTAGTAGTCAACGGCAGAACTGGCGAAGACTATTTCAACTTTCAAAGTGGCTACATCTCCGCAGCGAGATCTCCATTAGAAACTCTAGGTTTGGAAGCTGAGTACGATATCCTCGTTAACGCCCACGGTGGTGGTTTAACTGGACAATCTGATGCAGTTAAATTAGGTGTAGCTCGTGCATTGTGCGAACTCGACCCTAACAACCGCAAGCCCCTCAAAGTTGAAGGGTACTTAACTCGTGACCCACGCTGTGTGGAACGGAAGAAGTACGGTCTGCACAAAGCCCGCAAAGCTCCTCAATACTCGAAACGTTAAAATCTTGGTTGGTTGGTGGGATTACTGCATAGTTGAACCCACCCCTGCCCCTCCCAGGAGGGGATAACTAAAATTGATAAAATAGATCTTAATTAAAGTCAAAGTCATGGCAAAAGCTGATATTCATCCTACTTGGTACCCAGAAGCCAAAGTTTATTGCAACGGTGAAGTTGTGA
>JAJAYU010000263.1 GCA_026786125.1 Chamaesiphon sp. | reverse complement strand
GGTTGATACTCTTTTACTGCTTGAACATTACAGTCGAGCACTTTTACCAATTCAGGCGTGAATAGACCAAGATCGGCTAGTGCGGCAACCACTTCATCTCGATATGCTTGGGATTTAGGATAAAACAACTTCTCAATTAGATAATCAAACTGCTGCTTGAGTGTCGATTTTCGCATTCGATCGATTTGAATGTCAATCCACTCCCGAAATGGTGTGTCAATCTCTGGAATAACCGGACATCTAATATCTAGTAAACCTAAAAAAGCAACTTTCTCACCTTGTTCTGTTAGTTGTCTAGCTAGATCAAAAGCAACAATTCCACCAAAAGAATAGCCAACAATAAAATAAGGTCCTTGAGGCTGAATAGTTTGAATCGCTTGGATAAAATAACTAGCCATATCCTCAATTTGATCGATTGGTGGTTGTTTGCCATCAATTCCTCGCGGTTGTAATCCATAGATCGATCCCTGATGATCTAATTTTTTTGATAGTGTATGATAGTCAAATAAATTACCACCGATCGGATGGACACAGAATAAAGGTGAACTATTATCACCTGGCTTAAGTAAAACTAATGGCGACCATTCCGGTGTATCACCTGTCCGAATAATGTTTGCTAATTCTGCAATAGTTGGTGATTCAAGTAAAACAGCTAACCGTAATTTTTTGTGCCAAATTCTCTCGATTTCTGCGAACAATTGTAATGCGACTAATGAATGGCCGCCCAAATCGAAGAAACTATCGTTAATCCCAATCTGTTTAATATCTAAAACTTTCCCCCAAATCTTGACAAGCTGATCCTCTAGCTCATCACGAGGATGTACGATAGTCAAGTTTTTCCGACTAGGTTCTGGAAGTCTCTTGCGGTCTAGTTTATTATTTGGAGTCAGAGGTAGTGCGTCCAATATTTCAATAGCGGACGGCATCATGTAGTCGGTTAACTTGGTTTTTAAAAACGATCGAACATCGCTCAGATCGATCGACGGACAATTGGGGACAATATACGCAACAATAATTGTTTCGCCCCCACTATTCTCTTTGCCAACTACGGCTGCTTGTTGGACATGGGGATGCTGTGTCAGGACAGTTTCGACTTCCTCGATTTCAACTCGCATCCCGCGAATCTTGACTTGGAAGTCCTGGCGACCAACAATTTCTAAATTACCATCGGGTAAATAACGGGCTAAATCCCCTGTTTTATACAGCAATGCCGACTGCGGTGCTTGGCTAAAGGGATTGGGGATAAACTTGCGAGCATTTAGCTGGGGATTATTGAGATATCCCCGTGGGAGACTTGCTCCAGAGACATACAATTCACCTGTTTGGGCGGTTGCAACAGGCTGCAATAGATCGTCGAGTACATACAATTGATTGTGTGAATAGGCGGTACCTACTGGGGCATATCCGGTAGATCCCATCGGTTCAGCGGGGATCTGATAAGCACAAACACCAATTGTTTCAGTTTGCCCGTAGATATTTACAATCTGTGGGGACTGTTGAAATTGGCTACGAACTCGTGATAACAGTTGAGCAGTCAATATTCCCCCTGAAAATGTCAGCAGTCTAATCCGCGAATTGATCAGGCGTGATTTTTGCGGATCTTCCAGTTGGGATAAACCAATCAGGATATAATTCCAGACTGATGCAACTGTATCAAATACGGTAATTTGCTCGGTCTGAATTAATTCAATTAGGCTAAATAAATTGGTAGTATTTTCCTTGGAGGTGATGACTACTTTTGCCCCTTGAGCCAGAGGTAATAGTAATTGCCTAATTGATGAGGAGAATGAAAAAGATGCTGAGTGCAAGTAAATATCATCAGCTCGAATATTGAGTACTTGATTGACAGCTTGCAGATAGCACTCAATCTGTCCGAGCGTAATTTGGACACCTTGAGGCTTACCTGTAGACCCAGAGGTGTACATGACATAAGCGAGATTGGCTGGAGTTGTCGCTAGCGTTACTGATTCTGTACTTTCATTCGCTACTTTACTCCATTCTGTATCGAGTAAGATTAAGTTTATTTCCAAATGTTCAAGATCTGGAACTAAATGTGATTGAGTCAGGACTAATTGTAATTCTGTATCGGCAATAATCCCTGCCAATCGTGCTGGGGGATAAGCTGGATCGAGTGGTACATAAGCTCCACCAGCTTGAAGTACTGCCAAGATCGCAATTACTAAATCAACAGATCTATCAGCGTAGATCCCCACTAGACTTTCAGGCTGAACTCCTTGCTTACAGAGATAATTGGCTAACTGATTAACTTTTGTATTTAGTTGTCCGTAGGTTAGCTCTGTAGCAGCATCTTTAACGGCAATCGCTGCTGGATTTTTGCTGGACTGGATAGACAAAAATTGACGAGTTAACATCTGTTCGCTAGGTGTGAAGACAAAGTTCAATAAGATCTACCCATTTCTCAACTTAAACCCAAAGATCTTACTAAATCTGCTAGATAGTTCTTGATCGAGCGTCGAGTCATAAAAATGTATAAATACTTGGTAATTAAGATAATTGTACACTCTCAATTATTATTTTCAATAAAGTTAAGCCAATTGACATTTAATCTATCTTCCAGTTGCGCTAATATGCTTATTTTGATTATTTCACAAAGCGATCGATCAGATCTAGTTAAGCTGTTTAGCTGAATATTTAGTAGTTTTCAGCTAATATATTTTCATTTACGTAGTGATTTGAGTTACTAGAGTTTCATATTATACTAATCAACAATTCTGTATGCGATCGCCATCACATCGATCATTACTATTTCATGGTAGATGCAACTTATTAGTATTAAGTCTAATACTAGAGTAGTAAATAGATTTGTAACTTAGGCTACTAGTGTCGTACCTCTGGGACTCGGACTGGAGCTACTGCCAAGTCTGGAGCTATTTCTACTGGCTGAGCTGGTTCCCACCGACTGAGGAGAATGGCATTGCTACTATTACCAATCACATTGAGGACAGTCTTGAAGCCGTCAGTGAGTCGATCGATCCCAGCGACAATGGCAATTCCTTCTAGTGGCAATCCTGCCGCCGAGAGCACCGTTGTCATGGTAATCAATGCCGATCCAGGTACGCCAGGGGTACTAAATGATACTAAAAAGCTACTCAGTCCGATCGTAAATAATAGGGATGGAGTCAGGGGAATGTGATAAATCTGGGCGATGAAGATCGCATTAAATCCCTGGAGAATGGTCGCACCGTCCCGCTTTAGAGCTGTACCTAGAGGTAGGGCAAAACTGGCAATTTCCGATCGCAAGCCATAGCCTTCCTGCATATTTTGAAGCACCATCGGCAACACAGCATTGGAGCTAGCAGTTCCAAAGCCCAAAAAGAACGAGGGCTTCAAACTGCTAAAAAACTTAGCAGGTTCGGCTTTGAGTCCGATCAACACAACCACATAAAACAGGATCATAATAATCGTTGATAGCCATAATCCGAGCACATACCAAGACAGCCGAACAATTAAGCCCAAGCCCTGAGTAGCAATTGTCGAACTAATCAACGCGAACACCCCAACTGGCGCAACATACAGAATTATCGACAGCACCTTCTCGCTAATCACATAAATGCTTTCCATTAGCTCAACAAATGGCATTGCCTCTGCCTGGGCAAGCTGAATTCCTGCCCCAAATAATGCCGCTGAAAAGATAATTTGGAGCAGATTACCATCACTAAGCGCGCCCAACGGATTGATCGGAATCAAATTGACCAACCACTTGATCGAGTCTGGAGCTGCTACTGTCCTAGTGACATCCGGTATCTCCAATCCCGTCATCCCCGCTCCAGGTTGTAAGATTACCGCCACTGTCATCCCAATACATAACGAAATTAGACTTGTCATCACATAACAAGTCATCAACTTCAACACATACCTACCAACCTGTCCCGTCCCCTGAATCTTGTTTACCCCCAAAATCAGCGACGAGAAAATTAGTGGCACTACTACAAATTGAATGATCCGCAAAAATCCTTCGCCGACTGGTGCTAGTAAATATCGATCAAGCGGTTCGATCGCCAACGGGAATGTAGTATTTAGGACAGTCCCAAACGCTATACCGATAGCTAGAGCTGTGAGGATTAGTGAGGACAGATTCATGAGTTGGTGAATGGTGGATGGTGAAGTTGGAAGTTTGGGGGTAAATAAAGTTTTATTGATGACATGGTACCAATCAAAACTTAACACAAAAATTTACAATGCCGAACCGATCTGATTCAACGCCATTGAACCTAAGCACTATTCACTATCCACCATCCACCAAATTAAGACATTCGATCCTTGTCCTCTCCCAAATTCCTATGGTTAACTGATTAAAACTATTTGAGTAACGGGACAATTGCTGTGTTAGCCAGAGTTTGGAGTGCGACAATTATCGGCATTGATGCAGTCAAGGTGGGAGTCGAAGTCGATGTCGCCAATGGCTTGCCAGGAGTGACGGTAGTTGGATTGCCAGATATTGCCGTCCAAGAAAGCAAGGAACGGGTCAAAACAGCAATCAAAAATTCTGGTTCCGCCTACCCGATGCGCCGAATCGTAGTCAACCTCACCCCCGCAGATCTGAGAAAGGAAGGGCCGAGCTTTGATTTACCGATTTGTGTGGGTATTCTTGCCGCTTCAGACCAGGTAAGTGGTGAATTATTAGGGGATTATCTATTTTTAGGAGAGCTGTCCTTAGATGGCAGTTTAAGAGCTGTTGCGGGGGTGTTATCGATCGCCGCTGCCGCTCAGAAGATGGGAATTACGGGATTAGTAGTACCTGCGGGAAATGCCCGTGAAGCAGCGGTGATTCAGGGCTTACAGGTATACGGCTTAGAAAATCTCGGCGAAGTCGTAGCATTTCTCAATCATCCCGAACAATTTGAGCC
>JAJAYU010000262.1 GCA_026786125.1 Chamaesiphon sp. | reverse complement strand
TGTGGCATCTGGTTTTTACCACCTTTAGCGAGTATAAATTATTTTGTCTGGTCATCTCTCAATTGCAGTACTGGCTGACTCCACGGATCTATTACCGTTATTGAGCCAATATTTGGTCGCCGATCGGTATGTATTGCAATATTTTACCAGTCAATCAGAATTCCTTGCCCAGATCGAGCTAAGCAAGACCGATCTAGACTGTCTGATCTTTTATTCTCAACAGCAACTACTACCTGTCATCAATCATCTTTACGATCGCGGACTGATTTTACCCGTCGTGATCATCCATCGACTTGTAGACCACAGTTTACCCCAACCAGATCTTAGCAATACAAGTGATTCTCCTGCTTCCAGTAGTTATATTTATCAATCATCAGAAGTAATTTTGGCAGTAACCGAGCTGTCAGGTATCAGCTCGGCAATCGACAAAGCCATTGCCAAATTTTTGAACCTAACTCCCATTGTGTCAACCACAGAGGATCCTATTCCAACTACAACTGAGATTACCACCGTTGAACCCAACTTCCTGCTTCACCAACAAAGACGTTTAGCCCAGAAGCTCAACGAGCGATTGGGGTATTTAGCAGTTTACTATAAGCGCAATCCTCGGTACTTTTTTCGGAATCTTGATCGCCAAGAGAAGCGAGAGCTGCTGGATCTGTTAAAATCTCAATACCGTAAAATTGTCTTAGACTACTTTGCGGATAGTAGTCAACTTAATGACAAAATCGATGAATTTGTGAGTGCTACATTTTTTAGGGATATGGCTGTTTCCGAGATTGTCAAGATTCACATGGAATTGATGGAAGAATTCTCCAATCAGCTAAAATTGGAAGGACGTAGCGAGGATGTTTTATTAGATTACCGCCTCACCTTGATTGACATTATTGCCCATCTCTGTGAAATGTATCGTCGATCAGTACCACGAGAGGTATCATAATTTATTGGTTTCAATGGATCTTTGATTGTTGGTTTGATTCAGCTTTATCGACATCAAGATTCGATGATAAATTAAATTAAGCCCCAGACTTGCCGCCAATCATCAAGTCAGCAAAGTTACAACAACATCGCTCCAATCGGTATGTAACTAGATCTCACTAATCGAGTCGAATAACGAACTATTTATAATTAACAGGTTAATTTATGGCTCCCTTAATGAAAACTTACGTCTTAAAGCTTTATGTCGCTGGAAATACACCCAATTCAGTCAGAGCACTCCGAACACTCAAGAATATTTTGGAAGAAGAGTTCAAAGGCGTGTACGCGCTTAAAGTAATCGATGTACTCAAGAATCCACAACTAGCAGAAGAGGATAAAATATTAGCTACTCCCACGTTGTCGAAGGTTTTACCACCACCAGTGCGGAAGATTATTGGCGATTTATCCGATCGAGAAAAAGTACTGATTGGCTTGGATCTACTCTATGAAGAGCTGTCCGAACGAGACGGGGACTTTTAGATGACCGAACTATAGCAATGATTGCCACCTAATCTATATTAGGCTCCAGCGAAGAGATTGCATCGGTAACAGCTAGTTGATTCAATTGTTTAGTTAGAAAAATTTCAAATCTCCGCAATGATCGGTACAAATCAACCAGCAAAACTACCTTTAAATCCCCTCGGTGTGCAGAAAATTCACACTATGATTGAGGGCTTTGATGATATCTCTCATGGCGGCTTACCCGTTGGTAGAACCACTATTCTTAGCGGTACATCGGGAACGGGTAAAACCATGTTAGCCGTGCAATTTATCTACAACGGTATTTCTTATTTCGATGAACCTGGCATCTTTGTCACCTTTGAAGAATCACCTGCGGACATCATCAAAAATGCCCATAGTTTCGGTTGGGATCTCCAAAAATTAATTGATGATGGTAAGCTATTTATCCTCGATGCTTCTCCCGATCCCGAAGGACAGGAAGTAGTCGGTAACTTCGATCTATCTGCCCTAATTGAACGGATTCAGTACGCTTTCACAAAATATAAAGCTAAACGAGTCTCGATCGATTCCGTCACCGCCATCTTCCAACAATATGATGCCGCATCCGTCGTCAGGCGCGAAATTTTCCGACTGGTAGCCAGACTCAAACAAATGGGTGCAACCACGATTATGACTACCGAGCGTGTCGAAGAATATGGCCCTGTCGCTCGATTTGGCGTAGAAGAATTTGTTTCGGACAATGTTGCAATCGTCCGCAATGTTCTGGAAGGAGAACGTCGCCGCCGTACCATTGAAATTCTCAAATTGCGGGGCACCACCCACATGAAGGGAGAATACCCATTTACGATTACCAATCATGGGATCAATATCTTCCCATTGGGGGCAATGCGCCTCACCCAGAAGTCTTCCAACGTGCGGGTATCATCAGGAGTCAAAGCTCTCGACGCGATGTGTGGTGGTGGATATTTTAAGGATTCAATTATCCTTGCCACTGGAGCCACAGGTACAGGCAAAACCCTGCTGGTCAGCAAATTCATTGAAGAAGCTTGTCGAGCTGGGGAACGGGCGATTTTATTCGCGTATGAAGAGTCACGAGCGCAGTTATCCCGAAACGCTTCTTCATGGGGGATTGACTTTGAAGGATTGGAGCAAAAAGGGCTACTAAAAATCCTCTGTACCTACCCAGAATCAGCCGGATTGGAAGATCATTTACAAACTATTAAATCGGAAATTACCGAATTTAAACCCGATCGAATTGCGATCGATTCCCTCTCAGCCTTAGCCCGTGGTGTGAGCAATAACTCCTTCCGTCAGTTTGTAATCGGTGTGACTGGATATGCTAAACAAGAAGAAATCACGGGATTTTTTACCAATACTTCCGACCAATTTATGGGGTCAAATTCGATTACTGATTCCCATATTTCCACGATTACCGATACAATTCTCATGCTGCAATATGTCGAGATTCGTGGCGAAATGTCCCGCGCCCTTAACGTATTTAAAATGCGTGGTTCTTGGCATGATAAAGGCATTCACGAATACACAATCAGTAAAGATGGAGCCGAAATCAAAGATTCTTTCCGCAACTATGAAGGAATTATCAGTGGTTCGCCTAGTCGGATTGCCGTGGATGAGAAATACGAGCTATCAAGAATTGTCCGAGCTGTAAGTGATAAATCAGAAGAATAATAAATTATGACTCAATCAAGTAGCAACCAACCAAGCGTTGCGATCAATCATCTCAAGATCGCTAGACGGGGACAGGCTTTTTATCGATCGATCCGTGAAAAAGTAGAGAATCGCGAAAATATGGGTAAGATTATCGCGATCGATATCAATACCGGAAACTATGAAATCGATGATAATCTGCTGGAATCTAGCGATCGACTCCAACGAGAATGGCCTGAATCCGTAATCTGGGCGGAACGAATTGGATTTAGTGCTGTTTATGCAGTTGGTGGTAGTTTAACGAAGGTAGATTTATAGTGATTAATGGAATTGTGATTGGGCGACAACCCCAAGTTAAAGTGATCGTGCGAATATCTGGTTTTCCAGATCTAGAAATTAATTGTGTAGTTAATACAGGTTTTGAAGGAGCTTTAGCTTTACCTGCGGCGGCAATTAGTAAGTTGCAATTGCCCTATGTGATGAGCATCAATACAAATTTAGCTAATAATGAAGATTTCGTTACGCCAGTTCATCGCGCTACAGTAGTCTGGGATGGGGTGGAGTTGGAAGTGCCAGTATTAGCGATGGGCATTCGTCCCCAAATTGGTACTTTACTGCTAAATAATTGTAATCTGAATATCGATTTTAGCGACGGTAGTATTCTCAGTATTGAAGGGCTATAGGGTGGATAGTGAGCTATTTTCCTAGGTCAAGGCTATTACTTTTGGCGTTAGCCTGCGCTCGGCATGGGCAACCGAGACCCTACCGCCACACAATTAGCTCATTGATGCTCGAATTGTGCGGTTGCTGATTCTAGATGTTTGATCAATGTAGGCTTTGGTAATGGCCCAATCAGATGTTGCCAGGGAAGAATTCGATCGGTATCCCAAGTTTGATGAACGTAGAAATCTAGCTCTGGGATTTGTCCCTTTAGTTCTTTAAATGCTCGTTTGAAACTGCCGATCGAATCGCCATAATTGCGGGTAAGCTCAAGTAAATGTGACAACCTGCGATCGCCCCTGGAGATAATTGCTTGAATCACTGACCAATTGTAACTCTCTGGTCGAAATTCAATCCCATTTGGAGTGAGCTGTTTTTGGAGTAATTTCAATCGCTTATCAGCGGCTTTGTTCACACCGAACCATTGAAAAGGCGTATGGGCTTTGGGCACAAAGGTACTGCATCCAAAAGTTAATCTCAATCCTGGCGTGGCTTTTTTGACTGCTCTGAGCATCTTGACTGTTTCCTCAATATCACTATCCTCTTCGCCTGGAATTCCAGCCATACCATACAATTTTAATCCTTTCAGACCACCTGCTTTAGCATTAGCAGCAGCTTGAAAGATTTCGTCAGTTTCGAGTTTCTTATTGACAATTTTTCTAATTCGTTCAGAACCACTTTCGACGGCAATTGTCAGTGATTTACTATCACGTTTTGAGAGAATTTCAGCTAGTTGAACTGTAACAGTATTCGTGCGAACTGAAGACACACTCAACCTGACATCATCATATTTAGACTGGGCCAGATGTTCGAGTAATGCGGGAAATTCTGGATGTTGGGTGACAGATGCACCGAGCAAGCCGAGCCGATTGGTGACGGTTAAACCGCGATCAATCGCCGGAATTAGGGATGACTCAACATCAGCAACCCGAAAGGGTAAAGTGAGGTAGCTTGCCAAACAAAAGCGACACATCTCTGGACAACTCCGCACGACTTCGACCATAAAAATATTTTCCCAGGCAGCTTTTTCGGTAACTACTGTAGAAGCAGATAGGGTATTACCGCGATAGGTTTGTTTCGTAACAGTTGGCGGGATATTACTATCGATCGGTAGGATACTAGCAATCAAATTTCCGGCATATTCAACCTGATACAAGCTGGGAATATAAATTCCTGGTACCTGCGCTAGATGCTTGAGTTTGGTGACTCGATTCGCTGTCCGAACTTGTTGATAAGCTGTAATAAAATTGCCAAGTAAATCTTCACCATCACCGACTAGAATTATATCAAAGAAATCAGCGAACGGCTCAGGATTTGCACTCAGAACTGGCCCACCACCAAAGATCAATGGATCATGATCGCCCCGATTTTGACTCCGAATTGGTACTTCCAGAAAGTCTAATAAATTGAGAATATTTACATAATCTAATTCCCAAGATAGGGAAAATCCAACCAATTCTGGAGATCGCGGTAATGACTCATGGACATCTGTAAATAACCGCGCCACATCCAAATCCGATCGCATCGCCAAAGTTGCCCACACCACCTGATACCCCAAGCTGGTAATTCCCACCGTATATTCATTGGGAAAAGCAAAGATCGTCGGCACCGCAGATCGATCGGGCGAAGCAGGCGTGAACAGGAGATATTCGGAACTAAATGCAGGGTTTGACACGGGAGGGAGAGGGGAGACGGGGGACTGGGGGACTGGGAGACTGGGACTGGGAGACTGGGAGAATATTTGTTTAATTCCCTAAAACCTAAAACCTAAAGCCTAAAGCCTAAAGCCTAAAGCCTAAAGCCTAATTTGTTTAAGCTTTGTTACCG
>JAJAYU010000261.1 GCA_026786125.1 Chamaesiphon sp. | reverse complement strand
TCCCTCAGTAGCCTCCGTGCTGAGCTGCCCCGCGTCTTTTACCGAAGTCACTCTTTGCGGTGTCCCTGGACAGCAAAAGGCGGCTTAATGCGGCATATTCTCGAAAATCATCAGCCAGAATATCTAGACACCGAAGATGGGGTCAAAATCATCAATTATCAAGATGACAGATGGGTATTGATTCTGCCCGACGCTGGCGAACCGTTGGTGCATATCTATGTCAATGGTAACGATCGCAATTGGGTCGATGAAACCATGCGCGAATACCGTCAAATCGTCCAGGATTTTATCGAACACTATCGACAGACTAGTGATTAAATTATAAATCCAACAAAGTATCTACCCAAGCTGGTGCCTTGGGAATTGGATTGCCTAGTTTTTCAAACATCAGTAGTGCAACTAGATGAACGACAAAGAGATAGACAATATTGCTGAATAAAATCAGGATAATTGCCAAAGCTTGAATTATGAATAAACTTGGTTCGGCAAGGATGCCCAATTGGATAAAGATCCATTCGGCTAAACCATGAATCCTCGCCATCAAATACATCCAGAGATCTTCACCGATGAAAGCTGAAGTCAACCAAAAGCGAAAGAATACGCCGATACAATCTAGTAACGCACCCAGGGAAATCGAAGTCAGCCAGCTCGACTGTCGCCGCCAACATGCGCCCAGTTGTACCCCCATTAGTCCATAGGGAATCACAAACAAAATACTCCGTGTCGGCCCTAGTAGCACGGATAATAATAATCCAGATACCAAAGCTGTCATCCACCCCGCACGCTGTCCCCAGCGTAGATAGATCAACGCAATCGGAATCGGGAAAAAGATTCTAAATACAGGTATCCCAGGTAAATAATAATTGAACAACCAAAGTAGACTTGCCGTACTTGCGAGAAAAGCGGTTTCTACCAAAATAATCGGTGGCTTGCCAGTCGGTAGACTAGTCACCTTCGGTGTCTGTTCTTCGGGGGGAGATGGATGCTTTCGGGGAAATGTCAATGGACTACCTCGATCGCATGAGCGATCGGCTAAATGAGTTATGATAGAGAGCAGTTTGGTAAGTCTGTTAATTATAATTGTAAGATTTAATTGTAAAGCGACCCACTCCCAATCTAAATAGTCAGCATCTCAATTAGTAAAATCGTTCGCGATCGAGTTGCTCAAACATTTGATATGTCGGAACTTAGCACAAACCTAAATAATTTAGACACGATCGTCAATATCCCACAGCAGATCGTCATCAATCCAGCTCAGATTGAGATTCGTCCTGTCAATGAAGATGAAATCCATTGTGTTGCTGATATTATCACCCGCAGTTTTCATTTTGATCGCGGCTGGATGGCTTGGTTTACACCACTATTTAAAATCGGGATTGCGGAAGATCTTCGCAATCGCCTTCGCACCCGCGTACCTAGCGCGCTGCATAGTAAACCCCAGCAACAAGTCTGCTTGATCGCGCTTTGTGTCGATGGAGCACAATCCTGCATTTCCGGTACGGTAGAGGTGGGTGTTCGCACTGCCGAGCGATATCGTCAAAATCATTATCGCTACGTTTATCTCTCCAATCTCGCCGTCAGCAAAGACTTTCGACGACGCGGAGTAGCCCAAAAACTAATCGAAAGCTGCGAACAACAAACGCTAAATTGGGGCTATACCGAAATCCATCTCCATGTGATGGGCAATAATGAACGTGGTCGCAATTTGTACCAGAAGCTCGGGTATGAGGTCGTCTCCAGCGAGTTGGTGTGGTCAATTATCCCCTGGCATCGTCCAGAGCGATTATTTTTACGCAAACAACTGGTAATTGGTGAATAGTGGATGGTGAATGCTCAATAAGTAGTAAATGAGGCTTTAATCGATCGAGAATTCAGGTAGCATATTCTTAACATGGGAGATTTAGTGGAGAACATCAATGTTGAATATTCAAACAGCTCAGAGATTATTACCAATTATGGCTTTAGCTAGTTGCTTGGTTGCGGTCGGACCTGGAATCGTTAGAGCCGATAGTTTGCCTGGATTTACGTTATTTAGTGGGATCGAACCAGCAAATCAACTAGCTTATCGGCTAGACTCAGGTAATCGAAATGCTACCGATCGCTATCGACTCAAGATTCCTGGCTCAAAAATCAATCGTCTTGGTGCAGCTCAAATTCAGATTACTTATCCTGACTACTTCAAAGGCAAGTTTGATGATAAAGCGGTAGAAGTATTTGCTGGTGATAAATTAATCCCCGTGCAGGCAGTCAAGTGGGATAAGGAACGCCAAACGATCGAAATCGATCTTGCCCAACAGCTCAAAACCAAAGGTGAAATCGAAGTTGTGCTCAATAATGTCCAGAATCCCGATAGCAGTGGGATGTACTATTTTAGTTGTCAAGTCAAGAGTAGTGCTGAGTTTCCCTTAGCTCGATACGTTGGTACCTGGATTCTCAGTATTGATTAGGTTTTAGGCTTTCAGTAAGCGCAAAGCGCAGGCGATGCCAACGGCTCCGCTCACTGACCGGCTTTGGGCAAAATAACCCAACATCTATTTTGGATGTTGGGTTATTTTGCATGAGGAAGCGGCTGGAATAAACAGACCTAGACTGATTCGAGTAGTGTAATCCAAAGAAACTAGTTGACGAGTGAGGGATCTGCGGGTAAAGGTGGGAATCCTATTCATAACGGCTGATTAATGATCCCAGTCAACTCGATGACTGAAAACCAGCAAACCTGATTAATACCAGTAAGATTCAACTCTTTCAGCTCTAAATTTTTTAAGCACACTTGAGAATAGTCTATGTCCAGTCAATCCTTGTCCAAATCAGTAAAATATGATGAATCAGCAGCTTCAGGTCTAGATCTGCAAGGTATGGACATGGATGAGGCTAGTTTGCAAACATCCGTGCCAGAGTTGTTTGAGCCAGATCTCGATAGTACAGCGGTGCCAAATGCGGCTAAAAATCTCTACTACAGTAAAGATTTGGTGCGCTTATACCTCCAAGAAATCGGTAAAGTACGACTACTAGATCGAGATGAAGAAGTCGCTGAAGCGCAATTCGTCCAACGTTATGTCCAGTTACTTGAATTGCGCGCTCATGCCGCCGAACAGGTCAAGATTGGCAAAAGTGAGGATTTGCTCATCTTACAGTATGTTGAATCAGTGGAGATTCACGATCGATTGACAGCTCAATTGGGGCATCGTCCTTCCCTGGAACGCTGGGCGAGTATGGCAGGCATCTCTGTCGCTGAACTCAAGCCAAGATTAGCCGCTGGGAAGCAAAGATGGGCAGAACTAGCTGGAGTGACAGTTACCGAAATAGATGGCATTCAGACCTCAGGTATCCGCGCTAAGGGGCACATGATCGAGGCTAATCTCCGACTGGTTGTTTCGGTTGCCAAAAAATATCAAAATCGCGGTTTGGAACTCTTGGATCTGATTCAAGAGTGCACAATGGGTTTGGAACGAGCGGTAGATAAATTCGATCCGACTAAGGGTTATCGATTTAGTACCTACGCATATTGGTGGATTCGCCAGGGGATTACCCGTGCGATTGCGACTCAGAGCCGGAACATTCGCCTCCCTGTTCACATTACCGAAAAGCTAAACAAGATTAAAAAAGTTCAACGGGATCTGTGTTTAGCAAATGGCAGATCGCCCCGATTAGAGGAAGTCGCTGCGGCGATGGATATGACACTGGTGGAATTGCAAGAAGTGCTAATGCGTGTTCCTCGATCGGTATCATTGGATGTGAAGGTGGGCAAAGATCGGGATACAGAATTGGGCGATATGCTCGAAGCTGATGATGTCACTCCAGAGCAAACGATGATGCGGGAATCACTCCAAGGCGAACTGGTAACATTGTTGGCGGATTTGACCGATCGAGAGCGGGAAGTAATCTGTCTCCGGTTTGGGCTAGGATACAATCAGGCACACTCTCTGGCTGATATTGGACGGCTGCTAGATCTGTCCCGTGAGCGTGTCCGTCAAATTGAATCCAAAGCTCTCCAAAAACTGCGCCAACCCAAACGTCGTAATCGTGTTCGAGATTATCTAGAATCGATGAATTAGTTGTTAAAAATCGGGGTGATTTCTGATTACCCCTTACCAAATTTTGGCCATTTGCAGCGTAAAGCCTGGTAATTCAGGATCGCAACTAACACTATCTGGCTCAGTTAGTACCACCACAGAACCATCTGCCCGATAACAATAAACAGTACAGCTCTGTCTGTCGATTAATAATCCCAAACTCACGCCATTTTCGATATATTCTTGCAGCTTTGTTTGCAAACTTTTGAGCGTGTCGCTAGAAGAACGAAGTTCAATCACAAAATCGGGACAAATCGGTGCAAAAGAAGCTTTTTGAGCATCAGTGAGTGCATCCCAGCGTTCTAGCTTAATCCACGAGGCATCGGGAGAGCGCATCGCACCACTGGGAAGGGTAAATCCTGCACTAGAATCAAAGCACTCTCCCGTACCATCCAGTTCAGCCCACCGAGTTAGTTGATAGCTGATTTTATTATTACGATTTCCGGTATCAGAGAAAGCTGGAGGCATAACGATTACTTCACCCTGAGAATTACGTTCGATTTGGAGATCGGGATTGCGATGACAAAGCTCATAGAATTGCGCTTCACTCATCTGGGGTAGCGTCATCAGGGACGAAATATCCACTGTGATCGATCTCGTTTCGTTTTTGATTTGTAGATTAGTCATATCTCTCCAATCCCTTCAATCTCATCACTGCAATATTCTAAATTATAACCCGCTTATGAATACTGGCACTCGATCGATTATTCCCGATCACGCATTTGATTTATCAACTTATTAAATGCACGCAAGTAAGATTTGGCTTCTACTTTGGGAATACCGATGACCTCCTCAAAGTTTCTGATACTGATGCCATTACAAACTTCATTAAAAATGTTGTTGATGAAACTAACTTCTGCTAAATCGACAATACCATTATTACTAAGTGATGCAATTAACCGTTGTGCCTCTGCACAAGAAATACCTATTCTAGTCTGAAACTCTGGTTCATGATCTAGATATTTTTGGATTGCGTTAAAAATATTTTCAATTAGCTTAATTTCCAGATCAGTTAATTCAATATTGGCTTGGCTATCGTCGATGATGGTAATTTCCATAAGTTCAGTAATTAAGGTTACTTATTGCTATAAGTAACTTTGACTTCTTCTAAAAGATCGTAGAGTAAAGATTCGATTTTGACGATTGTTTGTCCGCGTTGCATTTCGTCACCGATCGATTGGGTGAGATTTTCGGTTAGGCGACGACTAAGATTACCACTATCGGGGTCTTCCAGCACTTTAGTCAAGGCTACATAAATAGATGTAGAAACTTCCTTGACGACTCGATTGATCGCCTGAGCAGGCAATTCACCAATCCCTGGCAACAGTTTGAGGTTGCGATAAGCAGGCGATTCTAACAGAGCTTTCTGAAATAGATGCCTAAAAATCGCTTCCAAATCTGGTTGAATTTTAGGAATTATCCGATAGACAACTATCTCTAGAATTAGTTCAAACAAAACTTCGATTTCATTTGTGTTGTTCAGATCGATATGTGGCTGCTTGAGATAGCTACTGATAATCTGAGCTATTTGACCCTGCTTAACTGCTCCTTGGATTTGACTCAATACTTGAATAACAACGGCATCAGTTAATTCAGTTGTAATTTGTCTGACAAATAAGCGATTTAGCTCCGATTGGATCACATTGAGATTGACTAATTTTGCTTGGTGCCACCGCACTAAAACTGGAATCACTCGTAGAAATTGGGCAAATGGTAATAACAAAATTAGATCGTACCAGCGACGAATGATCGCCTGTAACCAACTAAGATTTCGATTGTGACGGCGGATATAGTAAATTCTGCCGAGTAGATCGATCGCAAAAATTCCAATAAAAACAATGTCTATTTGCCAGAATAGATCGACATAATTTCCAGATAGATCTAATCGTCGATAATAATTAGTAACAATTAATGGCTTGATTTTTTGGTTGTAAAATTCAATCTCTTTCTCCCAGCCAGCTTTAGTAAGATAGGCTTGACTCCAAAAAGTTTGAAACGAACCTTTAGCAGATTGATTCTGAACTCTGTCACGGACTTGATTCTTGATCTTTTCGAGATTGCCAGTTTTTTCAGCTACTTGAAACGGATTGTTTTGAATCAGACTCACACTCAAGGTGTCTAACTGCTGGAGCCAGCTTCGAGTTTGGGCTGAAGCCAGCCCAGTTTGACTAACGGTAAGCTGGAGTTGTTCGACAGCATTGAGATATCGCTCAGTTTCCCGATGAGGTTCGATCCCTTTGAATTGATCGTATTGTTGAACTACAGCGGGCAGGTTGTGGAAGTAGAAATCACGCCAAGGGATATAAGTAAAATCGAACATCGCAACCGCAAAGCTGATCGAGGCGATAATTGCCATCAATCGATTGAACCACAAGTTTTTGCGAGTAGCTGGTGAAAACACTAAAAGATTTTAGAAAGTGCGCGAATCATGACACTCATTTTAGGGTACTTTGGCTATAGTTATCGGAAAATTACGGATTTTACTTCACATGGCGATTGTACAAGATTTTAACTGGAACAAGCTCCAGAATGGCTCAGATATTCGTGGTGTTGCCATTGAGGGTGTTCCTAATCAAAATGTTAATCTCACTCCTGAAGTCGCTAAAATCCTGGGACAATCTTTTGCTAGCTGGCTATCACAAAAAATCAATAAACCTACTAATAAATTGATAATCGGTGTAGGTCGGGATAGTAGAATATCTGGCCCGATAATTATGGATGCTGTTATGGACGGGATTACCGCTGTTGGTAGTTATGTCAATGATTTTGAAATGGCTTCAACTCCAGCGATGTTTATGAGTACAATCACGTCTGGATTTGAGTGTGATGGCGCGATTATGCTCACTGCTAGTCACCTACCATTTAATCGGAATGGATTGAAATTCTTTACAAATAAGGGCGGTTTAGAAAAGCAAGATATTTCTGCTATTATCACCTCGGCAGCTATGAATAAGTTTGTAGCTGCTCCATTAAAAGGTGCTATTAC
>JAJAYU010000260.1 GCA_026786125.1 Chamaesiphon sp. | reverse complement strand
GAGCCTCTGAGCCAAAGAATTTACGCCGATCGACCCTCCCCTCACCACCTACCAAAACTAGAGGTCAAAAACGTTTCTAAGTTTTATCCTGTCCGTAGTGGTCAACAGCTAACTGCGGTCGAAGATATCAATCTTAAAATCTTTCCGAGAGAATTTATTTGTCTAGTCGGGGCATCTGGTTGTGGTAAATCCACTCTACTTAATATTATCGCAGGACTCTTGCCACCTTCTACTGGTGAAGTTTTGGTAGATGGGAAATCAGTTACAGGTCGCCCTGGCTCCGATCGAGGTGTAGTCTTCCAAGGCTATACTCTATATCCCTGGTTAACAGTGGCTCAAAATGTGGCATTTGGGTTGCAATTCCAGCAAATGACCAAGATTGAACAGCGAGAGCAAGTGCGCTATTTTCTGAACGTAGTAGGGCTAGAAAAATTTGCCAATAGCTACCCCAAACAGTTGTCAGGCGGGATGAAACAACGGGTAGCGATCGCCAGAGCCTTGGCAAATGAGCCTACTGTCCTATTAATGGATGAACCATTTGGTGCTCTTGATGCCCAAACCAAAGAACAGATGCAAGAATTTTTATTGGAACTGTGGGGGAAAACCCATGTAACGGTGCTGATGATTACCCATGATGTGGAGGAAGCGATCTATCTGTCGCAACGGATTTATGTGTTGAGTTCCCATCCAGGTTGTATCAAGAGAGAGATTCCGATTTGCCTCCCAGAACATCGGACACTAGATATCAAACTAACCCCTGAATTTGTCGAAATTAAGCGACAGGTACTCCAGACGATCCGTCACGATCCCTAATTGGATCGATCTCCATCATGAAAAATAAACAGATCTGCGATCGCTGGTTTACAACTCAACGGGTTGAGGAGGGACTATATCTAATTACAGAACCCCATTATTACTGGTACAACCGCGCTAATTTGTGGTTGATTAAAGGTCAGAGTCAGGACTTGCTAATTGACACGGGGTTAGGCGTGGCTAGCCTCCGCCAACATATTGCCGAATTAATTGATAAACCGTTGCTGGCGATCGCCTCCCACATCCATTTCGACCATGCGGGGGGGATTCATGAATTCGAGGAGCGGGCAATTCATGCCGCAGAAGCACAAGCCCTGCGAGATGGGGATGCCCATGAAGCATTGTGTTCTCAACCGGGCTGGATCGACATCGATCATTTTGAGTTGTTACCCCATAGTGGCTTTACGGTCGATCGGTACAAGTTTCATGCCGCCGAACCCACCCAGATTTTACAAGAAGGTGATGTGCTCGATCTAGGAGATCGAGCATTGGAAGTGCTCCATCTCCCCGGACATTCAGCCGGTTGTATTGCTCTATACGACCATCGATCCCAATCGTTATTTTCAGGAGATGTGATTTACGACGGTGAATTATTGGACGAACTCCATTGCAGTGATATTCCCGCCTATTGTCATACCTACGAACGACTGCAAAAGTTGCCAGTAGAGATGGTCTATCCCGGACACTATCAACAGTTTGGCAAAGAAAAGTACCAGCAGATATTAGGTGAGTATCTCGATCGACGACGGCAGCCAGGCTGTCCCAGGAAAGTTTATAGCGAACATAACTCTTAGCTCGATATCGAGTTCAATGGTTGGAGTATTCCCAGCAATAGTTGAGAATACTCAGATCCCCCACACCCACCATTCATCCTAGCGGAGTTAATTGCGGTGATTGAATCTATTTCTATCCCTCTGCCAGAACCGGAAACTCGTAAACATCGCCACCTGTCCCCTTCAGTATTTTGGAGTATCCGGCAGGGATTCCCGAACGGCTTATCCTGGTTATTAGCCGCATCGTCTCTGCTAGTGCCGCTGACTTTGTGGACGATCGTGAGTTCGCTCCAAATTGTGCCACCAACTTTTTTACCGACCCCGATGGCCGTATTAGCAGCCGGGTTCACACTTTTTGCCGAAAACAACCTCATCGAAGATGTCCTTGCCAGTTGTGGTCGAGTGCTAGCTGGATTCTTATTGGCAGCAATCATTGGCGTGCCAATCGGATTGGCTATTGGCACCTTTTACAGTATGGATAGCTTGTTTTCGCCGATCGTTGGCACTGTCCGCTACATGCCGATTACGGGATTTGTCCCACTGATTATTATCTGGGTAGGGCTGGGGGAACCATCAAAAGTCCTAATCATTACTCTAGGTGTAGTTTTATATAACATCATCATGGTGGCCGATGCAGTTAAGTTCATTCCTAGTGAGATGATTAATGTTGCCTATACGATGGGTGCCAATCGCTGGGATGTCCTGTGGAAGGTGATTGTCCCCGCAACGTTTCCTAGTGTGCTGGATACATTGCGGGTAAATATCTCCGGTGCTTGGAACTTTGTAGTAATTGCCGAATTATTGGCAGCCCAAAGCGGTCTGGGTTTTAAGATCCTTCAAGCCCAAAGATTTTTGCAAACGGACAAAGTATTGTTTTGTATTGTGCTGATTGGATCGATCGGCTTGGTAATTGACTACGGATTAAAAAAACTGTCCCGCAGTCTCACCCCTTGGGCAGATCAGGTGCGCCATTGAATACTACCAAATTTTAATTAAAGCTCATTTATTTAATAGATCTATTACTTCTAGGTTTTCATGTTCAAATTATCGGCTTGGTTTCGGCCTGTTTTATTAGTTTTGATTGCTTTCACATTGACTATTGCTTGTACCCAGAAACCAAATACTACTGCGCCTGGAACGAGTCCCACCCCAACAGCTCCATCCCAGCCCCTAG
>JAJAYU010000259.1 GCA_026786125.1 Chamaesiphon sp. | reverse complement strand
TAGTAAAATGGGCGAATTAGACTCTACCGTATTTAACATATGACCGCACTGTCAACAAAATGTAGAATCGAGGCGGAACGATGCCACGCAGGTTGGGAAAGCTTGTGTTGCTGGCAGGGCAGTATAGCAAGCTTCACAGTTCGTTGCGCCGTCGGGGTTTCCATGTTTACAGTTCGGACAAACGATCATAAAAAAGATTTTAAGTTTTAGATACTTGACCTATTGCGATTTTATCAGAGTATCGGTCTAGATATTGGGCCTTCTTCTCCTATCTTGCACCAATTATTTGGTTAACAGTAATTTTGCAAGTTTTAATGATCTCTACTTGTCCAGATTTTTCAATTGCAGCAAGCTGGAATTTGGGTCTTCCTGGCAGTCTTTGCTATAATAGTATAGAAAGACTATTATTTATTGGTGAGAAACATGTCAGATTTAGATCGCGGCATCATGAAATTTAAGGGAGCAGATACTCCCATCGCAATTGGCATCTCTGCGACGATCGTCATCGGTGGTATTATTCTCCTTGTTATCTGGGCGATGCAAAATGCTTACGTGGTGTAAAGGTTAATTGTTTGCTGTTTAATGTCGATTCATCTTTTACCCATCGACGTAATTCACTTGATTGCTGCGGGAGAAGTGATTGACTCACTGGCAGCGGTGGTCAGGGAACTATGCGAAAATGCGATCGATGCTGGAGCCTCAAGAGTTACGGTTTCACTGTTTCCCGATCAGTGGCGAATTCAGGTAGCTGATAATGGGACGGGTATCGAGCTTGCAGATCTTCAGGTGGCGGCTACAGCTCATAGTACTAGCAAGATTGACGATCGAGAAGACTTATTTCATATCACTAGTCTTGGGTTTCGGGGCGAAGCTCTCCACAGTCTGGCACAACTTGCCAATCTCGAAATTTATAGTCGCCCCCGCTATAGTGGCGATGGTTGGCATCTAGTTTATAACCATCAGGGCGAAGTGACGCGCCAGCAGGAAGTTGCGATTGCGCCTGGGACAGTAATTAATATCGAAAATCTGTTTGGAGCATGGGAGGCTAGGCGAGAAGGTTTACCAAATCTTAATCAGCAATTACGTCAAGTCCAGGCTGTAATTTATCATCTGGCTCTGTGCTATCCCCAGATTAGTTGGACGATAGAACAACAACATCGCCCGTGGTTTCAGATCGTTGGGAGTAAAACTAGTCAGCAAATTATTCCGCAGTTATTGCCGAAAGTTAGAGTGGACGATCTTCAGTATGTAGAGCTGAATATTCCAGCCTTTAACCAAACTGAAGATCGACCTAATCTTGAGCCAATTTTCTACAATCGTACCGCCGATTTTTCAGCCCCAGCGGAGGATTCGATCGAAGAAGCTAAAATTCAGTTAACGCTGGGATTGCCCGATCGCTGTCACCGTCATCGCTTAGACTGGGTGAAGGTCGCCGTCAATGGTCGCATTGTCCGAGCACCAGAATTGGAGCAAACGATCGTCAGTGCATTAGCCAGAACATTACCACGAGATCGATATCCTGTCTGTTTTCTCCATCTCCAAATTCCGCCCCACTACATCGATTGGAATCGTCATCCCGCCAAGGTTGAGATTTATCTTCAACAGATCGAGTATTGGCAATCACAGGTGTTGCGGGCAATAGACTCAGCTCTGAATCTAGATCCTGAAGAGATCAATGATCGGGATACTAGTATTACCAGCCGGATTGGTAAATTGCTGGCAGTTGCCGAACAGCAAGGAGCTTATCACATTCCCAATCGATCAATCTCCCCGACTTTCAATGATGGTGATGGATTGGGCTTGCTCGAACTTCGGGCGGTTGGACAAGTTCACAATACTTATATTATTGCCGAACACTCAGATGGACTATGGCTAGTAGAGCAACATATCGCTCACGAGCGGGTACTATACGAGCAAATATCCGCTGCTTGGCAACTTTTACCACTAGAACCACCAATCATTCTTTCGCACCTGACAGAGCGGCAAATAGAGCAGTTACAAGACATTGGTCTAACGATCGATCCCTTTGGCGAAGGTTTATGGGCAATTCGGACAGCTCCAGCACCACTATTGATGCGAGAAGATCTGGCTGCGGCAATCACTGAACTCAGCTGGGGTGGAGATTTACAAGCTGCTCAGGTCGCAGTTGCTTGTCGCTGTGCGATTCGGAATGGCACAACGCTGAGTTTACCAGAAATGCAAAGCTTACTCGATCGCTGGCAACGCACCCGTAATCCCCGTACCTGTCCACATGGTAGACCGATTTATCTCTCGTTTAAGGAAAGTAGCCTAGCTCGAGCGTTCCGCCGTCATTGGGTGATTGGCAAGAGTCATGGGATTTAATTCAATATTGGTCAATCTTCTCGGTTTTAGCTTTAGATCGCCAATTATAAAACAAACAACCAATTTCTATCATATTCCCCAAAATCATCCCAGTTGCCGCAGCAATTGCACCCTGTTGTCCTAATTGTGATCCTAAATATGCCGTACCTAACATCACAATGGCACCGATCCAAGCAGCCTGATTTATGCCCCAAGTGCGCCCTTCACTGACTAAAAATCCTTGCAGAGCGTTTTGGAGCGATACTAATAACGGCATCAACGCACAGATTAATAATACCGGACGCACTCGCGCAATTAATTCCGTGTCGTTACCGATAAAATAGCCAATTGCCGCAGCACTAATCGGTGTTCCACTAACAGCTAATAAAATCAACGAGCAGAAAATCCCAACACTAATTGCAAAGGTAATTAAGACTCGATCGGGTATCAATTTTCGATTGCGAATGATAATTTGCTGTACCATTCTAGTCGAATTAGCGATCACCAATACTAAACCCCACGCCGCAGGCCAAGCAGCTAGGGCGATGCTACCATCATTTGATCGAGCCACAATCCCCACTAGGGCAGCTCTTGCCCCCCATCCCAGCATCATCGTACCGCCCAAAGGTGCGTAAAATTTCCAGACTCCAGCTAAATCTTGAGGTAATTCGGGGGTTGATAATAGTTCTGGTGGTTTCGTCGCACCTAATTTTCGCGCTAGACAAGTAATTGCAACAGCTTCAGCAATTACGCCCCAGACTAGGCTCATTCCAGCAACTACCGCACCATTGGCTTGAACTGAAAATCCGCCAGCCAGAATTCCACCGACTACTATTAGCCGAATTATCCCTGCTTGAGCAACTGCGTTACTTTGCCCACAATGAATTAATAAACCTTGAAAATATCTGCGCCAGCCGATCGCAAATGGCCATAAAATCACGATCAAGAGTGTCGATCGAATCGTACCACTCAAACTCGGTGAAACGCCCAGCCAACCTTCACCGACAATCCCAAAAATAACAGGTAAAGTCGTCAAAGCAAGTAATAAACTCATCCCACTACTAGCAATTAGTGCAAACTTCCATAAAGCCTGACGGGATGCTTGAGTTGGAGCTAGAGCATTACTCGCATGGAGCAACATAATAATCGGACTTTCACAGAAAATGGCGATCGTTTTGGCGACACCTACAGCAGCAATATTAGTTCTCGCATCCGGTAAATGAGCCAGAGTGGTAGTAGTTAAAGGATCTCCCAATGCCATCGATACATCGGACAATGATAACGGAATAAATTGTTGCCATAGTTTGATTAAATTGCGATCTTGATACATCTAAAAATTTATTAACATACTTAAATTAAGGCAACCACGGATACTGCCGAAAATTAGGTTGACGTTTTTCAAGGAATGCTTGCTTGCCTTCAGCCCCTTCCTCAGTCATGTAATAGAGTAGAGTTGCATTACCAGCCAATTCTTGCAAGCCAGCTTGTCCATCACAATCGGCATTCAGAGCGGCTTTGAGACAACGAATCGCGATCGGACTCTTGGCCAAAATCTCCTGCGCCCATTCAATCCCGACTGCTTCTAACCGATCAATCGGTACCACACAATTGACCAAACCCATGTCTAAAGCGGCTTGAGCGTCATATTGACGGCAGAGATACCAGATTTCTCGTGCCTTCTTTTGTCCGACAACTCGCGCCAAGTAACTCGCCCCAAAGCCACCATCGAAACTACCGACTTTTGGCCCTGTTTGTCCAAAAATCGCATTGTCAGCCGCAATTGTCAGATCGCAAATTAAGTGTAGAACATGTCCACCCCCGATCGCATACCCTCCAACCAGGGCTATGACCGCCTTGGGCATTGATCGAATCAATCTTTGGAGGTCGAGGACATTGAGGCGAGGAATCCCATCTGCGCCCTGATACCCCCCGTGTCCGCGCACGGATTGATCGCCGCCAGAACAGAAGGCATGCTTACCATCGGTATGGGGGCCTGCGCCTGTGAGCAATACCACGCCAATACTCGTATCTTCCCGTGCATCACAAAAAGCATCATACATCTCAAATACCGTCTGTGGCCGAAACGCATTTCGCTTTTCGGGACGATTGATCGTCACTTTTGCGATCCCATCGGCTTTATGATAGAGAATATCTGTATATGTCTTGACCAATCGCCAGGTAATTTCCATGCTTACTATGAGACTTTGAACAAAGTTTAGTTTATCGCGAATTTTGGTGAATGGTGGATAGTGGATAGTGGATGGTGAATAGCAATTAAATAATTACCTCCAGTCTCCC
>JAJAYU010000258.1 GCA_026786125.1 Chamaesiphon sp. | reverse complement strand
TCAAACGCCTACAGTAAGCCAAAAATTTCAGAATCACTCGTCAATACCCCATTTCACGGTAAATAGCTTGCCAGTAAACGGTTTGAGTCAAAATCAGCATACTCAGTACTGAAGAGCCATTATTAATTATCAATTAATTAATTAGCCTTTGAACTTTGCCGTAATTCGTTTCATTGCTTCTTCAACATTTGCCCGACTATTGAATGCCGAAATGCGGAAATAACCTTCACCCGCAGCACCGAAACCAGAACCAGGTGTGCCGACTACATGGCAATTTGTCAGTAATTTATCAAAAAAATCCCAACTGGATAAACCAGCCGGAGTTTTGACCCAAACGTAGGGGGCATTGATACCGCCATGTACTTCTAATCCAGCAGCGGTAAGCTCTTGACGGATGATTTTGGCATTCTCCATGTAGAAACCAACTAACTCTTTAACTTGGGCTTTTCCTTCAGGTGAATAAACAGCTTCCGCACCACGTTGAACGATGTAAGAAACACCATTAAACTTGGTAGATTGGCGACGATTCCACAGTTTCCACAGCTCGACATCACTACCATCGGCAGCTTTAGCTGTGAGGGTTTTGGGAACTACTGTCAGCGCACAGCGGGTACCTGTAAATCCAGCATTTTTGGAGAAAGAGCGAAACTCGATCGCACAATCCCGCGCACCTTCGATTTCATAGATCGATCGAGGTAAACTAGGGTCGGTGATAAAAGCCTCATAAGCAGCATCAAAAAAGATAATCGAACCATGTTGCTTGGCATAATTTACCCACGCTGTCAGATGTGCTTTTGTTGCTACAGCACCAGTGGGATTATTCGGAAAGCAGAGATAAATTAGATCGACTTTCTCGGTTGGAATTTCGGCAGTGAAATCATTTGCTGCCGTGATGGGTAGATAAACTAGCCCACCATACTCGCCCTTGTCATTGGCATCGCCAGTATTCCCTGCCATCACATTGGTATCGACGTAAACGGGGAATACAGGGTCGGTAACAGCGATCGTGTTGTCATGTCCGAAAATGTCGAGAATGTTGCCACAATCGCATTTTGAGCCGTCTGAGATGAAAATTTCGGACGCATCAATATCGCAACCACGCGCCTGAAAATCATTGGTGGCGATCGCTTCTCTGAGCCAAGCATAACCCTGTTCGGGGCCATAACCCTTAAATTTCGCTCGATCGCCCATATCGTCCACTGCTTGAGTCATTGCAGCGCGACAAGCTAGAGGCAACGGTTCTGTGACATCGCCAATCCCCAACCGGATAATTGGTGCGTCAGGATTGGCTTGAGCAAAAGCATTGACGCGCCGCGCGATTTCTGGAAACAGGTAGCCAGCTTTGAGTTTTAAGTAGTTATTGTTAATAGTTGCCATAATTTCTAATCGCGAATCGTCATTGAATAGCTTAGCAAATTAGGGGTTAGAGGTTAGGGATTAGGGATTAGGGGTAAAATAGATCGGACTAGATTTCGCGATCGAATGAAATAACTTATGCTCTAGTCCCATCCGAATCCTATCCCCTATCCCCTATCCCCTAATTTGGATATTTACCAACTCGCCCTCCGCCCCTTACTATTCTCTGCACTCAAAGCCGATCCAGAAGCGGTTCACAAGCAGTCATTAGCCTTGTTGCACTCGATCGATGCCAGTCCTCGATCTCCCCTGTCTAAACTGGCAAAAGCTAGCTTTCAGCAGTATTTTTGTCGATCGGATCTAAAATTAGAACAGTCTGTATTTGGGCTAAATTTCCCCAATCCAGTGGGATTAGCAGCAGGTTTTGATAAGGATGGAATCGCGACGGGGATGTGGCAATATCTGGGGTTTGGGTTTGCGGAATTGGGTACAGTTACTTATCATCCTCAACCTGGAAATCCCCAGCCACGGTTATTTCGACTACCCCAAGATCGAGCAGCATTAAATCGGATGGGATTTAATAATTTAGGTAGTGAAGCAATGGCTGCGGCATTAAAACAACGCCAGCAGAGTGATTTTACTGTACCAATCGGAATTAATTTAGGTAAGTCTAAAATTACGGAATTAGAGGATGCAGCAGGGGATTATTTAGGTAGTTTTAAACGGTTAAAAGATCTTGGTGATTACTTTGTGATCAATGTCAGTTCACCGAACACACCTGGATTGAGAGATCTACAAGCGATCGAACCTCTCCGAGTTATTTTTGATACTTTACAACAGGAAAATCAAGGTCAGAAACCAATATTAGTGAAAATAGCCCCCGATTTAGCCTGGGAAGATATCTCCGCAGTTGTGGAATTATCACAATCATCAAAACTAGCGGGAATTATTGCGACAAATACGACGATCGATCGATCGAAATTAACCACTAAAATAGTTGCCGCTACAGGTAAAAGTGTCACCGCAGAAGCTGGTGGAATTAGTGGCGCACCCGTCCGCCAAAAATCTACCGAAGTAATTCGATTTATCCACCAGCAAACGGGCGGAAGTCTCCCAATTATCGGTGTGGGTGGCATTTTTACCGCCGATGATGCCTGGGAAAAGATCACTGCTGGCGCAAGTTTAGTGCAGGTATATACAGGCTGGACTTATAATGGCCCGTGGATGGTCGATCAAGTTTTGACGGGGTTATTAGCCAAACTAGAAGCGCGAGGGTTAAATTCTATTTCTGATGCTATAGGAATTGGAAGTTAAATAATTGATAATTGATAATTGATAATTGGGTTTTTAAGATGGGAATTTAAACCCCTGCTCCTTGTTAAGTTATTAATTTACGATACATTTTATCCAAGCAACAAGTTGTTTGAAGAAAGTAGTCAGACAAGACAGTCGAGATTTTTTGCTGCTAGCCCAATCTAGAGCGATAATCTTCGTAGGAAAACTCGCGCCACAGTTTAAAGTTACCTTCTTTATCAATCCGACCGATCGAGGGATGAACGACACCATTAAACATTGAAGTTTTGACCATTGTATAGTGCATCATATCTTCAAAGATAATTCGATCTCCAACTTTTAACTCTCGATCAAAAGCATAGTCACCTAAAAAGTCACCAGCTAGACAACTAGAGCCACCCATTCGGTACATTGTATCGCCAGTTTCTGGTGCTCGTGCGCCACGAATTGCTGGTTTGTAAGGCATCTCTAAACAATCAGGCATGTGAGCGGTAAATGACACATCTAGCATCACATTTACCAGATCATTGATCGGAATTAGATCCAATACCTTACCGATTAAAAATCCAGTTTCCCAGGCGATTGCCGATCCTGGCTCCATTAGTAATTGAATGTGGGGGTGACGATCATGAAAAGCATTTAACACATCGATCGCATGATCCACATCATAATCCTTTCGCGTCATCAAGTGACCGCCCCCAAAATTCAACCATTTGAGTTGGGGTAAAAACCGCCCAAATAATTTCTCGACATTGGCGATCGTTTTCTCTAAGGCAAATGAATCACTTTCACATAAATTGTGTGATAAAAATCCATCGATGCCTTCTGGCAAAGTCTCACCCATCTGACTAGCGGAAACACCCAATCTCGTGGAGGGTTGGCAGGGATTGTAGAGAGCAGTTTTGACTGGTGAATATTCAGGATTGATCCGCAAACCTGGGGATGGTTGATGAGGTGTCGAATTTAGGACTTGCGATCGAAATTGCTCCCATTGAGTGAGCGAATTGAAGGTCATGTGGGACGCAATTGGTAGAATATCTGGGACATCTTCCGCTCGATAAGCGGTCGAATAAACATGTACCTCCGTCCCAAACTCTTCAGCAGCAAGTCTGGCTTCCCATAGAGAACTAGCCGAAGCACCCTTGAGTACAGTGCGAAGCTGTGGGAAGCTATGAAACAGCGAAAATCCTTTCAAAGCCAGCATCACCCGAATTGGAGCAGCTTGTTGGACTCGATCGAACACGGCTAAATTTCGCGCTAGCAATTCTTCTTCTAGGACAAAACAAGGCGAAGGAATAGTAGATAAAGTTGCGTCGTTAATTTGAGTCATATTTAGTCAATTAGATTTGATCGTTCGCGGTAGGTTCACGTTTGCCTTGCAATCGCGTCTCCGTTGGAGAATCGAGAGGTAATTCACCCAATCGCTGTTGATATAAGGCTATTTGGGCTTCTAGCTCTCGTGTTTTTTGGATCGCTTGATCGGCTTTTTGAGATTCAAGATCGGCGCGTCGAGATTCCGCCTCAGCTTTCTGTATTTGCTGTTCTAGAGCAATATTTAACTCTTCCAAAGGCAACAATCTTACACCATCATCTAACCGATAAAAAGCAATGATTTTAGCTTCCACAACCAAACGTAACTGCAATACCTGACTGGTATGATCAGAGATCGGCACATAAACTGGTTCTTCATCTCCCTGTAAACGATAACCTCGTAGCTTTTCGGGAATCCATTCACCGCGTGGATCGAATTGCCAGTATTCAGTCACGCCTAGACTTTCATACAGATGCTTCTTCTCAACATCATCTTTGCTGCGGGTACCTGGAGAAGTCATTTCAAAGATCACCGAGGGGACTTGCCCTTCTTCCCAAATCTTGTAATTATCCCGTCCCCCTGGCTCCACATTAAAAATCACCATCACATCAGGTGCGACTCGCAGACGCGGAAATCCCTGAGCATAGTATAAAAATTGGTCAGCTAGAACTATCGCTTGTTGACCTTTGATGTGAGCTAGGAGCATCGCCAGTGTAGTCATGATGACATAGAGATGGTCGTAGGATTCAGCCAATGGTTCTCCGTCGGAACTAGGGTAGAAGATGTCAGGATTGGGAATTTTGTTAGCGGTGGAGTCGAGAATTACGGCGGTCATAAAATTTCACTCTGCTATCTAACCTCAATTTTAGCAAGTCTCTCCCAAATACAACTGGTCATTGATTAAGCCGATCGGATTGCTAAATTTGTACTACTTATCAATCGTAATATTATCAATTAATCGCGTATTTTCGATCCTACCAGCGATCGCAATTAGCACCGATCGATCCACTACTTCGATCAATTGTAGGGTCTCAGGATCCACAAGCTCTAGGTACTCTAATTGAAATTCAGGCACTGTTCCTAGTTCTGTCACAACAGCAGCTAAAATTGCTGGTGGATGGGTTTCGCCACTAGCTACTAATACTTGCGCTTGTTTTAAGCTCCGATAAATTACTGCTGATTGAGCTTTGCCTGTGGGTGATAAATATTGATTGCGAGAGCTATGCGCTAAACCCGAATCAGCGCGGAGTGTCGAACAACCAATAATATCTACAGGTAGATTAAGATCTGCAACAATTTTGCGAATAATTGCTAACTGTTGGGCATCTTTTTCACCAAAGTAGGCTCGATCGGGTTGAACGATATTCAGCAGCTTGGTGACAATGGTGGCAACACCCTGAAAATGTCCAGTGCGAGTCCGTCCACACAGCCCACTCGTCATCATGGGAGGTGGAATCACTTGGGTGAGGGTATCCCTAATCCCCATGCTTTCAGGTGTAGGTATGAATAGTACGTCTACCCCTGCTGTTTCACAAATAGCTCGATCAATTTCCAATTGACGGGGATATTGATCGAGATCTTCATTTGGCCCAAATTGTAAGGGATTGACAAAAATACTCACAATTACGAGGGTATTTTCATGCCTGGCGCGATCGATCAAACTTTGGTGTCCCACATGCAATGCGCCCATCGTCGGTACAAATCCGATTGATTGGGAACGGTGGGACTGAAGATAATGACCGAGTTCGCTCGGAGTAGTAAAAATAGCTAAATCCATTACCGAAACATACTACTTACAGAATTTTCCTCATGTATGCGCCAGATCGTCTCGCCGAGTAAATTAGCGACAGACAGCACTTTTAGTTGGGGGAAACGCTGATCTTCAGGGATGGGGAGCGTATTAGTGACAATCACTTCCTCAAAGATGCCGCTAGACAACCGTTCGATCGCTGGCGGTGAAAATACTGCGTGAATCGCACAGGCATAGACTTGGCGCGCTCCTTGCTGCCGCAAGATCTTGGCACCCTCGGAAATAGTGCCAGCGGTATCGATCATGTCATCGACAATGATCGCTGTTTTACCATCGACATCACCGATCACATTCATCACTTCCGCGACATTGTGCGCCTGACGGCGTTTATCAATAATCGCTAGGGGTGCATCATTCATTTTCTTGGCAAAAGCGCGAGCACGGGCAACGCCGCCAACATCTGGGGATACTACAACCACATCGGGTAAGTTTTTCTTGAGCAAGTAATCAATAATTGCTGGGGAACCATAAATATGATCGACGGGAATATCGAAGTAGCCTTGGATTTGGGCAGAATGGAGATCCATTGCCAATACTCGATCGGCACCCGCAGCGGTAATCTGATTGGCAACTAATTTGGCTGTAATCGATTCCCGTCCCGCTGTCTTGCGATCGGCACGAGCATAGCCATAGTAAGGAATTACCGCCGTAATCTGACGTGCTGAAGCCCGCCGACAAGCATCGATCATGATGAACAGTTCCATCAAGTTATCATTGACAGGGCGACAGGTGGGCTGGATCAGATAAACATCACAGCCGCGAATCGATTCTTGGATTTGGACGTAGATTTCCCCATCAGCAAATCGCTTGTAAATCCTCGGCCCAAGATCGAGTCCGAGGTAGCGAGCGATTTCCTGAGAGAGCGGGACATTAGCATTACCAGAAAACAGGCGGAGACGGCTGTTTTCACTAATCGATGGGATTGTGGGAAGCGTCAAAGTGGCAGACCGGATCACAGCAGACCCTCAGTAAGTTCTATATTTTGCAAGGCGATCTTAACACTCTCTTCTACCTCCCGTCCCATATAAATCCAAAAAAATTGATTTTAGACTGTAAGTATTCTGAAATGTGTGGAAACCTCTACATTTGTGATGCTGTCTTTCAGGAGGGGAAAGATACAATATAAAGCAGACCGATCGGCAAGATCGGGAAATAATTTACAGAATATAGCTAGAATCATGAGCAACTCTCAAGAAAAAACAATTACCATCGATGAACGAATTGAGCAAGCCAGGGAAGCTGCTCACCAAGCTGGCGAAACATTTGGCAAGACTTCTCCTGAATTTGCCGTAGCAATGGAAACCCTCGAAGAATTGCATCAGGAAGCAGGACACCAACGCAATGCTAAGCCCCAGAATTCACTCGAACGCTTCTGTGATGACAATCCAGATGCTCAAGAATGTCTGCTCTATGATACTTAATCAGACTCAGAAGCGAGTGCTGACAATCAAAAGATCGATAGATCCAGTTTTGTAGATGCTTTGGAATTTCGACCTCTATAACAATGGCAAGTAGTTAGCTACTTGCCATTATCATTTTCAGGCTCCAGCCTCATTTAAGTAGCTCAGATCTGGTAGCTGGGGAATAATCCCGCCAGGATTGAGCGGAAAGAGATTGCCGTAATAGTCCGCCAAGATCGTCGGGAAATTGCATGTTGCAGCAACTCCAGGTAGCTGATAGATTTTTTGAAGATAGGTGAGCAGATGGGGATAATCTCGAATCTGGCGACGATTGCATTTGAATAGGCTGTAGTAGACCAGATCGAAGCGAATCAGGGTTGTAAATAACCGTACATCTGCAAGAGTGAGTAATTCGCCGCATAGATAGGCTTGGGTGGCTAGTAAGTCATTGATTCGATCAAGTGTATCAAACAATTCATGGTGCGCTTGGTCGTAAGCTACCTGTGTTTGAGCAAAACCGCAGCGGTAGACCCCATTATTAACGGTTTTGTAGATGACATCGTTCCACTGCTCGATCGCGTCTTGTAGGTCAACTGGAGCTAGATCTAGTTCGGGATGGGTGGCATAAGCATTAAATTCAGCGTTGAAAATCTCGATGATTTCGGCACTTTCATTGTTGACGATCGAATTGGTCTGAGTATCCCACAGCATTGGGACGGTCGATCGACCCTGATAGTCTGGATTGGCAAACCGATATAATTCGGCTAATGTCTTACATTCATACTCTGGCTGAGAAAACGTCCAACCTCCGGCATTGGCATCACCCCACAGCAGGACAACATCGATCGTACTTTCCAAGCCTTTTAACGCTCTGACTATCAGAGTACGATGCGCCCAGGGACAACTCCAGCCGACATATAAGCGATACCGATTTGGGGCTGGGGTATATTTGCCACCGTCAATCCGGTGCCGGAATTCACTCTGGGGTCGTTGATATTCACCGCGCTTGTTTCTGGGTGCGAGTTGTGACATCATTACTAGCCAGATCTGCGTCCAGATCGAGCGACCAGTTTGGATGATCCAGCTTGGGGGGATTGCCATGTTATCTAGTTGATAATTGATAATTGATAATTGATAGTTACAAGCTAAATAGTATAGATAAATATCAGGTACGATCTGTTGTATAAATAATTGCACCTGTCTACTGACTCACTTTGCAGATTAGGCTTTGTAATCTCGATCGAGCTAAATGTATGTCACTATCTGTAAAAAGTATCACAGGTGGTGGTGAAATGACGATGAGATAATAGTTTGGTTAAGATCGAGGTGAAATTAGATCCTCTTCACACTACAGGAACGACGATCGTGAATCAAAACTTGATACTATTTGAACAAGACGACCCTAATGTAACAGTTACCCTTGCTGACTATATTTATCCAGCCATCCAAAAAGAATATGTTACCATCCTGACTCTAGAATCAAAAGTACTGGCAGATGATGATGTAGAAGCCATTCATCAGATGCGGGTGAGTTTGCGGCGATTGCGATCGCAGATTCAAGCATTTGGATCTATTCTAGACATTCCCGCTGTGATGGGCGAGAAACAGATTGGTAAAATTGCTAAAGTACTAGGCAAAGTCCGCGATTTAGATGTTTTGAAAAAGACTTGTAAGTCCCGTGAAATTAATCTCCCAGATGCAGAAAAAGTACATATGGACAAAGTACTTGCCACAATCCTCAAACGCCGTCGTAAGGAAATTCTCAAAGTCAAATTGATGCTCAAAGACCGAGACTATCAATACTTTAAGTTAGGAATTAATAACTGGCTGAATAATCCTCAATATCTACCAACAGACACAGTAGCCGTCGGATCGATCTTACCCGAATTGCTATTACCAGCCATCGGCAAGCTTTTGATCGATGCTAGCTGGTGGATCGATCTGGATGTGGATTCAGGAATCGAGCCAGAATTAGCAGTTTCTCAACTACTACTTGTTCATGGTAAAGTCTTTCACAATTTTCGAAAGCAAGTAAAAGCGACCCGTTACTTGATGGATATTTTTGTCGATCGATACCCATCTCGCTATCAAGAAT
>JAJAYU010000257.1 GCA_026786125.1 Chamaesiphon sp. | reverse complement strand
GTCCCCCAGTCCCCCAGTCCCCCAACTCCCAACTTCCCATGCAATTCCCCGATCTGAATAATCTAACTCTCGCTCAACAAGTCGCCCAAATGGTGGTGGTGAGGGCATCTAGTCATTTATTCGATCATCAGATCCAGTATCCTGAATTTGGCGAATGCGATCGAGCCACACTCAAACATTGGATTAGCGATTTGGGTGTAGGTGGGGTGATCTTTTGGGGTGGGAATGGGGGTGAATTAAGCTTGCGAATCCAGCAATTGCAAGCCTGGGCGACATATCCCTTGATGATTGCGGCTGATATTGAGGAAGGGGTGGGGCAGAGATTTACTGGGGGGACTTGGTTTGCACCGCCGATGGCTCTAAATGCGATCGCTCAGACGGACTTACCAAAAGCGATCGAGTATGCCCGAAAAATGGGTGCAATTACTGCTCAGGAGGCTCTAGCAGTGGGGATAAATTGGATTTTGGCTCCAGTAGTCGATGTCAATAATAACCCTGCCAATCCGGTGATTAATATTCGATCGTTTGGGGAGACTCCCGAAATCGTCAGTCAGTTAGCCACTGCCTACATTCAAGGAGCGGCTGCATATCCCGTGTTAACCTGTGCTAAACATTTTCCTGGTCATGGGGATACTAGCGTGGATTCACACTGGGCATTGCCCGTAATTCCCCACGATCGAGAGCGATTGGAATCGATCGAGTACCCCCCATTTCGGGCGGCAATTAAGGCGGGAGTCGATAGTGTGATGAGTGCCCATTTGGTGATTACCGCCCTGGATTCCGAAATGCCCGCGACGTTATCACCAAAAATTTTAACTGAGGAATTGCGGCATAATTTGGGGTTTGAAGGGTTAATTAGTACGGACGCGCTAGTAATGGGGGCAATTACCAATAAATACGGTGCAGATAAGGCTCCAGTTATGTCGGTATTGGCTGGTTCGGACATTATTTTGATGCCTGTAGATCCAGAAATTGCGATTCAGGCTGTCTGTCAGGCAGTGGAGTCGGGATTGATTAGTGCCGAGCGCATCAAAGCCAGTGTGGGACGGATTTGGCGATCGAAACAGAAGTTATTTCAAGACTGGAATGGGGTGACGCTCACCCAGTCGCCAGTCAATAGCCAGCCTGCTACTCTAACGACATTAGCCGCGCCGGAATCGATGGCTGTGGCTGCTGGGATGTTGGCAGACTCGATCGTCACTCAGGGCAATTTACCGCTCAAACCAACTGCTGGCAAGAACATCATCGCCCTCGAAGAAATCCTCGACACCACCTTTCTCAGCCGCAGTACTCCTGCCGTTACTATTCCCACCACGCTGGGCTACCAACTCCAACTAATCAACCGTCATAGTCCTGAAATTACGATCGCACCTGAAGATTCAGTTATTCTCCAACTCTTCATTCGCACCAGTCCATTTTCAGGTGGACTTGGCATTACCTCTATAGCGAAAAAATTGCTCGAACAATTAGTAGCAAATAACCAACTCCAAGGATTAGTGATTTATGGCAGTCCTTATTTACTAGCCGATTTCGCGCCCCTGTTACCACCAGCAACTCCGGCGGTATTCTGTTATGGGCAAATGGCGACGGCACAATCGATCGCATTAGAAAAGCTATTCGGATCATACGATTAACCTGTAGGGGTGCCCTTTATGGGTACCCTTAATTGTTGCAGTAATAAAATCTTTGAATGGAAGCATAATCTCTAGAGGGCGGACATACTTCGACAGGCTCAGTACAAGTGAAGCACCGCCCCTATAGGTTAATCTTTTTGATGATTATTTTCTAGTTTTAATTGCCAGGTTCAACAAAGATATTAACCAGATTAATCCACCTAAACTAGCTAATCCAAATAGATATCCAGACCAAGTGGGATAAGTTGAAGTTAGTAAGATAGCCGAAATCGCACTACAGCCAGTCAAGCATAAATAGCCGAGATTATGAATTACTAAATACAAACGTTGAATCGATCGATCGGCTGTACGAGATTGGAGCGATAGTTCTAGTTCTTTCTGTTCTAGCTGTTGCTCTAATTGGCGAATTAATCGTTTGTTCGCATTGGGTTGAGTGAGTTTGTGTTTGAGATAATTAGCTGCTTGCCGACTCAGCTTGCCAACAATATTACCGCGTTCAGAGATCGCTACACTACGAATAAAAGGTTGAGCAGCAACAACTAAGTTATAGTTAGGATCTAGAGTTCTAGCAATCCCATCAAGTGTCGATAAAGCTTTGAGAATAAAGCTCATTTCTGGAGACATCTGAAATGGTTGCTGGACAAACAGGGTGGTAATTTCACTCTTGATTTGCTCAAATTCTTTGATATCTACTGGTCGATCGGTAAAGCGTTCGAGCAGAAATTCGATCACACGGTTAATCGATCGCATATCATCAACTTGTTCGATTAGTCCTAGCTCGATTAAGCCATTGGTGACAGCACTACTATCTTTTTTCATGACTGCCCAAAACGTTTCAATCATTCGATCGGTAGAGATATGTTTTAGCTCTGCCATCATCCCAAAATCATAGACGACTAGCTTGCCATCAGCCATGATTGCCATATTGCCAGGATGGGGATCTGCTTGAAAAAATCCATCTACTAAAAGTTGCTTGAGATAGCAACAGATCCCCAATTGGTTGATTTGCTTGGGGTTGAAACCACAGGCTTCTAGCTTGGCTCGATCGTCAATTTTGATACCTGGTAAATAACTCATGGTTAATACCTTGTCCGTGGTATATTTCCAGTAAATTTCAGGAGCTACGACTAGTTTACTTTCCTTGAAATTTGTCCGAAACCGATCGGCATTGTGACCTTCGTTCGTATAGTTTATTTCCTGAAATAGTAAGGTAAAAAATTCTTGGTAGATTGCTCTTAGCTCGATCGATCTTTTCTTGGGTAATATTAAATCTACCCACCATAATAGTTTCTCAATTACATGAAAGTCTAGTTCAAATAATTGTTGTAAACCTGGACGTTGAACTTTGATTACTACCGATCCACCAGTGCGTAATCTGGCTCGATGTACCTGTCCCAAACTAGCAGCCGCGATCGGTACTTGATCGAATTCGGCGAATAAAGTCTCAATATCTGTACCAAGTTCAGTTTCAATAATTCTGATTGCTTCTACTGTGCTAAAAGCTGGCACCCGATCTTGTAATTGACTCAGAGCTTCGGTATAAATCGGCGGAAAAAAGTCAACCCTAGTTGATAAAGACTGACCAATCTTAATAAAAGTTGGCCCTAAACCGATCGTTGTATTGACTAGTTTTTGGGCTTGGCGACGGTGATAGCGGGGATTTTTGGTCGGAAATAGTCTATCTTTGAGCAGATTCAATCCCAAACCAATTGCTGCCCTAAAAATATCAAATTGTCTGGCTTGGGGTGAATAGATAGCTCTCTGCCAGGGAAATTTGGGATCGGGCTGAATGGGAGTCGGGACGACAGACTGCGCCAATTTGGGTATTTGTCGTTGCGATCCTAATTTCCACATAGCCGATTTCTGGTTCACCTTAGTGAAGTTCTAGTACCGTCGGAATGGTCACAGTGAAGCTGATTTTGGCGGTGGATGGTGTCACTGCTTCACTGGTGACGACGATTTTGCCTTGAATATGATCTACCATCGATTTAACCAGGGCTAAACCCAATCCAGTCCCAGCAATCGCTTGTTGAGTAGTACCAGATCCCCTGCGGAATCTTTCAAATAGATACGGTAGATCCTCGGCGGAGATTGGTTTGCTCAGATTGCTAATTTTCAATATCGCTCGATCGGATTTGATCGTCAACCAGAGTTCGATCATCGTCTTGGGAAGGGCAAATTTACCAGCATTGACTAGTAATTCTTCCACGATATGTTTGAGCGCGTCGGCATCAGTTTCGATCTGTGGTGACA
Source organism: Chamaesiphon sp. (assembly GCA_026786125.1). Taxonomy (GTDB): domain Bacteria; phylum Cyanobacteriota; class Cyanobacteriia; order Cyanobacteriales; family Chamaesiphonaceae; genus Chamaesiphon. The sequence continues at coordinate 1,657 of JAJAYU010000257.1, read as the reverse complement.
GGGAAGGAAGATGGAGCGATAGTTCTAGACCTTTGTTGTCGGACCATCGATCTGTGACAACAGTTGCCTGCTCGGAAATAAATTGGTTTAATTCTACTTGTTGAGGATGAAATTCGAGCTGATTGGCTGCCAATTGTTGGAATTTGAGTAGATCATTGATCAGCTTGATTTCTCGCTGACACTGATCATCGAGGATATCTAGATACTGTTCGCGACGAGCCGGATCGACATCATTTTGGCGCAGCATTTTGATTGCCAATGACATGCTGGTGAGTGGTGTCCGTAACTCATGTCCGATCGTGTTGATAAACTCATCTTTGAGTTCATTGGCTTGGCGCAATTTATCCATCCGCTTCCGCCCAGCATCGTGCAACTTGGCTTGAAGTTGGAGGCTAGTCTGAACTTGGGATGTCCTACTGGCGATCGCATTGCGAGCGTTCTTGAGCGATGTGCTTTGGATCCGCGCCAGGGCGATCTGATAAATTTGGCACTGAAGTAAGTTTAATTCAACTGGATGCCAATGACGAGACCGATCGTGTTGGAGTACCAACCAGCCCCATAGAGCTTCTGATGGTGGACGATCTGGTGTGATCGATCCCATCAGTGGAATCATCGCAATGCTGGGTAAACTATCGTCTTGGAAGATGAGGCGATCGGTCGATGTTGTATTGTTGTCTCGATCGAATATCGTTGGATTGGGGGCATTAGCTAGAGCTATTTTGCATAAGTGAGAATTTTCCAACAGAAACGATGGTGGTAATGACTTGATCTCGCCATTGCGCGCATCGATTGTCGTGACAATTTGCACCTGTGTACTAGTTTTCGCCGATCCGATCAAAGATGTGGTTAATGCCGATGAATTGGCGACCATTGTTGACAATGTAGTTGTCAGAGTTAATCCTCGCGTTGAACCAGATTCTCGCGCTGGCACAGTTGTCAGCGGTGCAGGATCGGGCTTTTGCTTAGAAGAATCGCTAGTTTTGAGCGTCAAAACTAGTCCACGTTTGAGCTTTAAGGCCTCTACCATATCAGACACCGCAATCTCAAACAGTCGATCGACTTGCTGATTTTCAACAATTGCTTGAGTCAGATGATGGTGTAGCTGGGGGTAAATTTGGGAAATCTGTGCTTGCGCTTGAAGATCTTCTTCGATCAACGCTGTGCTAACGTAGTCAGCGACGATTTGAAATACTAATTTCGTTTCTCGGTACCATTGCACTCCCTTCGTTGCTACCATCAGGCAGCCAGTTACCCGATCTCGGTCGCGAGTTTCGATGACCGTTACCTGATAATCAGGCAACAATGGCATCTTCCACTGAGTAGGAGTTGGTGCGCTGGGAATTTTATGACTGGAGATTTGAGTCGAGATGGCGTTCGTCCGATGGTTCACACAGGCACTTGCGGCAACCCTGACAACACCTGGCGATAGGTATTGCAAGATCCAGCAGCCATCTGCTGCAAAGTTATTGGCGACAGATTGTGCCAATAGAGCTAGTACTTCTCGTCGATCTCCGCCAGCCGCTATCGGCTGGACGATCTGAAGAATACGTTGTCCGAAATAGTCAATTTCGCGAGAATCCTGCATGGGTAGTACATCAGATGAGCAGCGGTTGTAGATACTAAACCTACCCATTTATTGTGCCACACTGTGGGGTTT
>JAJAYU010000256.1 GCA_026786125.1 Chamaesiphon sp. | reverse complement strand
GACCTGATCTTGATCGAGAACGATTTACCCGATCTTTATGAAGCAATTGCCGGATTTTAGAGATCTTGGTGACAGGATAGATTGCGGGTACCGAGAGATTTTCGTATTTTAATGATCAATATCAACTGGCACAAGACGTAAGTACTTCTTTCCCACCCAAAAAATAGACAGTATTGATTCACTATTCACCATCCACCATCCACCATCCACCTCCACACTAAATGTCTAATTTTTCACTGGGAATGGAGTATGTTCAATAGTCTCGATCCGGTTTTATTATTTCTTGGTGGCTTAGTACTTCGTTATGGCGGCGAACTGCTCAATCTGATCACCCAATTTGGACTCCAGCGACTAGCTTGCCAAGTCACGATCGCCGAAACCAATCCAATCTACAGTGCTATCTGTTGGGAACTAGAGCGCACAGGCAAAGTTTATGATTTCAGCGAACTGATCTACACCCACGCCCCACTAGTCACCCCCGCGATCGAATCACCCACCCTCAAAACCAGACTTCAACCGCGATCGGGTTGGATCGGACTTGGCTATCAGGGTGCCTATATCGGCATTCATCGTCACGATCTCAAAGTTACCGACCTCCAAAATACCCAACTCCTGACCCTAGCAACATTGCGGTGGTGGCAACCCCAGATGCTATCCTGGCTGGACGCATTAGAAACCAACTACAATCTCGAAGCTCCGCTCATTGTCCGCTTAATCGGTGGAACAATCTCGATCGTCCGTACCCAAACCAAACGCCGACGGGAAACCCTGGCGATCGATACTCTCACCGAAACTGAATTATTTCAGGATCTCGATCGCTTCCTCAAAAGTCGAGATTTATACCGTCAACGGGGCATACCCTGGCGGCGGGGCTATTTGCTGTATGGCCCTCCAGGTACAGGTAAAAGCTCCCTGATTCAAGCGATCGCCAGCCACTACGATCGTCAGCTTGTTTCCCTCTCCCTGACCGATATGGACGATAGTGCCCTGCTGCGCGCCTGGTCAGAAATTACCGCCACATCGATCGTTGCCCTCGAAGATATCGATAGTGTCTTTTCCGGTCGCAAACCCTTGGGTGAGCTGTCGTTTAGTGCCCTCCTCAATACTCTAGATGGCGCAGGAGCCGTCGAAGGCAGTATGACGATCTTGACTACCAATCATCGCGAACAGCTCGATCCTGCCCTGATTCGGCCTGGTAGATGCGATCGGGAGTTTGAGTTAGGCTATTTAAGTGCCGAAACCTGTGCCAAGATGTTTACCTGTTTCTTTCCCGATTCGCAGTTAGCAGTTGCAGTCAGTCACAAGTTGGGTAGTTATCAAGTTTCCCCGGCTGCATGGCAAAATTATCTCCAGTGCCAAGACAATGCTGAAGCTGCCATAACTAACTGCGATTTTGCCAAGCTACAAGTACTAAACTAAGTTGACTGGGATAATAGTTGGATATATTCTGACTCCCATACGCCCATCCCCACACTCCCATCATGTCTTACTACATCGCCCCAGCCTTCCTCGACAAACTCGCCGTACATATCACCAAAAATTATCTCGATCTCCCTGGCGTGAGAGTACCGCTGATCTTAGGCGTACATGGGCGCAAAGGCGAAGGAAAGACCTTCCAGTGTGAATTGGTATTCGATCGAATGAAGGTGGAAGCAATCCATATTTCCGCTGGTGAGCTGGAAAGTCCCGATGCCGGAGATTCGGCGCGGTTGATTCGGCTGCGCTATCGGGAAGCCGCCGAAATTATTAAGGTGCGCGGTCGCATGGCGGTACTAGTGATTAATGATATCGATGCTGGTGCAGGCAGATTTGACCAGGGCACCCAATATACGGTCAATACCCAATTGGTCAATGCCACGCTGATGAATATTGCCGACAATCCGACCAATGTTCAGTTGCCAGGGAGTTATGATTCGACCCCGTTGCCACGAATTCCGATTATTTTAACAGGTAACGATCTCTCTACTCTCTATGCACCGCTAGTTCGCGATGGGCGGATGGAAAAGTTTTATTGGGTACCGACTCGTGATGACAAAATTGGAATTGTTAGTGGTGTATTTGCACCAGATAATATTTCATCACGGGAAATTGTTAGTTTAGTCGATCGATTCCCCGATCAAGCTGTAGATTTCTTTGCAGCGATGCGATCGAGGATTTATGATGAGCAAATTAGAGACTTTATTCAAAAGATTGGACTAGAACGAGTTGCAATGGAAGTGGTCAATCCAGCAAATGGAATTAAACCTACTTTTCCTAAGCCATATTTTACAATTGATCGATTAGTCGAATTTGGCAATCTGCTCGTGCAAGAACAAAAATCATTGGCTGAAAGTAGACTAGTTGAAGAGTATAATCGGATTCGATACGATCGTTAAATAATTGATAATTGATACTTCTCTTCTCCTATCGGAGACGCTACGCGAACGAGACGCTTCGCGAACGGCTACGATCTGCTAACGCAGACGCTACGCGAACAGTACAAGTAATTGATAAATGGGTTTTTAAGATGGGAATTTAGACCACTGCTCTTTCTCAAATCAATATCTAATAATCATCATCAAGTTCTTGGCGTTCTAGCCGCGCAACACGACGACTTAGCCGACGAGTCTTTCGTTCGTTCTTCAACAAATCAAAGTTTAGATCATCTACAAAGCTTTGGTGCGCTACAAAAGTGCTGCGAATCACAACGGCGACGGCACCCTCAACACTATCGATCCGATTCCGTAGCGTAAATATATCTTCCCGAACAGCGTTGACATTCTGCTCGATCCCAACAACCTTCTGTTCGATG
>JAJAYU010000255.1 GCA_026786125.1 Chamaesiphon sp. | reverse complement strand
GGCAATTCATTCTATACATTGGCATTCTTGACGGCAACCTGATGAATCAATCTGTAGCAACGAAGTAATAAAAGATCGCTAGTTGGGCATATTAAGTAGAGAACCAATATTTCAATCTTGCTTAGGTAGGCAAGGATTGAATTAATCTCCTCAGTCACGCGATCAATTCTACTCCCGTCGGCGGTAAAGTTGAATTGGTGGTCACGCAAGTTGGCGACATGACAATTGCTAATTCGATCACCAATGAAATCGCTTCAATTCAGTTTGCGATTATCGATACTAGCAAAGAAGTGTCGCCGATCGATTCCAATCAAGGTGCTGCACACTTTTCATCAAGTCAAGATCGGCATGTCGGTTTAGGCTTAATGCTCGTGGAACCCCTGATCGCTTTACATGGCGGTAATCTCAGTTGTCAAAGTATTGGTAAAGGTAATTGTTTTCAGATATCCCTACCCCACAATTTAGATAATTTTGACATTACAATGGATGGGAGTAGTTACTATACCAATAGCACCGAAGATTGATCGGATCTTATTGGCGAAGAAATTTCGACATCATCACCGTCACTAATTCTGATTGTTGAGGATAATGTCTTGAATGTGAATACGATCGAGAGTTATCTCACTGCTAAAGGTTATCGATTGATCGTTGCTAATGATGGACAAGCCGCAATTGAACTCACTCAGCAACACCGTCCCGACTTAATTCTGATGGATATCCAAATGCCTAGAATGGATGGATTGGAAGCGATAATCAAAATCCGTCAAAATACTCAATTAGTCGCGATTCCAATTATTGCCCTCACCGCTCTGGCGATGGATGGCGATCGCCAAAAATGTCTCCGAGCTGGAGCTGATGAATATCTCGCTAAACCAGTCAAACTCAAACAACTATATCCGACAATTCAACAGCTTCTAGTTGCTAAGTTTGATAAGTTAGACGTAGATCTAACTGTCGATTTATGGATCTAAAATATGGTATTATTTCGTTCAGCCTCACGATGTACCTAAAATTGCCGCAGTGCTTGGAAACTCAATGAATACTATCCTACATATCACCCAACGGCAAGCATGGGCAACAGCCAAAAATTTAGGGACTTATCGGAGCGATACCTTAGATTCAGAAGGATTTATTCATTGCTCAACAGTTGCCCAAGTAATCGGCTCGGCAAATCGCTTTTTCAAAAATCAAACAGATCTAGTCATTCTCAAAATTAATATTGATCGAGTCACACCGGAAATTCGCTACGAAGGTGCAGACTCAAATAATCTCTTTCCCCATATTTATGGTGAGTTAAATATCGATGGAGTGATTGGATTGATCGATCTAGAATCCAATCCTGATGGTTCCTTTATCTTACCAGTAGAATTTGTTAATTAATTAAAACTACCAGGGCTATTTCATTCTGGTGATGAGGGTAGGTTTTGTCTGAATATCACTTGTAATTATCGAGAAATACTTGCATAAACCTACCCCTACAGATCCTAAAATTGGAGAATGAAATAGCCCTGCTAAAACTACTCCTAATCTATCCACCATCCACACTTCTCCTTGCGGAGAGGCTACGCTCAGTGCGAGCTATTCACCAATGCAGATTGCAACTTGGAATGTTAATTCGATTCGGACAAGACTAGAAATAGTCACTAATTGGTTGCACCAAAATCCGGTTGATGTTCTCTGTGTTCAAGAAACTAAAGTTATTGACGAGCAGTTCCCGATCGCGGCAATTGAGGCTTGTGGCTATCATGTCTATATCTCTGGTCAGAAATCCTACAATGGCGTAGCCATGTTTAGCAAGCAGCCATTAACCAATGTTAGTTGTGGTTTTGCAGGTGTGTTATCCGCAGCAGCCGTCGGCAATTTAGACGACCAAAAACGTGTAATTACGGGCAATCTCGATGGTGTCCAAATCGTCAATCTCTATGTCCCCAATGGTAATATGGTTACTAGTGAAAAGTATCCTTATAAACTAAGTTGGTTGGAACTATTAGGTCAGTATTTAGACACCACCATAAAATCTGGTCAACCATCAATTTGTGTCTGTGGTGACTTTAATATTGCCCTCGAAGATCTAGATATTCATACCAAAACTACTACTAAAGATCGGGTAATGGCAACAGCGGCTGAACGAGAAATACTCCGCAAATCAGTACTCGATCTGGGCTTTCAAGATAGCTTCCGCAAATTTACCACTGAAGGGGGACATTTTAGCTGGTGGGATTATCGTCAACAGGGATTTGAACGCAATCGTGGTTGGCGGATCGATCATCTTTATCTCACCCCAGATTTATTCGACAGGGCTACTAGTTGTTCGATCGACATCGAACCCCGTAAACTAGTCCAACCCAGCGATCATGCCCCTGTGATCGTCGAATGCTAAATCCGCTCAGATGTGGGGATTTTTCCATGCTATTTATCAACCACTAAGCATCGAATTGCCTCCAGCAATCCCCGCGCTTTGTTCAAAGTTTCCTCATACTCCGTCACCGGATCTGAGTCCGCCACCAGTCCCGCACCTGCCTGTACAGATACAGTATGACCTCCCGACTCATCAGAACGAACTACCATCGTCCGCAAGGTAATCGCTGTATTTAATTGACCCTCAAAGTCATAATAACCATACACCCCCGAATAGGCACCGCGCCGACAGCCTTCTAAAGCGTAGATGATTTCCAGAGCGCGAATCTTGGGTGCGCCGCTGACTGTTCCGGCTGGAAAGCAAGCCTTGAGCAAGTCCCACGCAGTTTTGTCTGGCGCGAGTTGACCTGTAGCATTGCTGACAATATGCATTACATGGGAATACCGCTCGATCGTCATTAATTTATCAACTACTACCGTCCCACTTTTACAAACTCGTCCTAAATCGTTCCGTCCCAGATCTACCAACATCACATGTTCGGCGACTTCTTTGGCATCTGCCAGTAATTCCAATCCTAGTGCTTCATCCTCCGCTGGGGTTTGTCCGCGCCGACGAGTACCTGCGAGTGGTCGTAAGGTTGCCTTCAGCGTACCATCATAATTGCGATCGGCACGCACCATTACTTCGGGACTAGAACCAATGATCTGCCAATCCCCAAAGTTGAAATAAGCCATATAGGGAGAGGGATTGACCAATCTGAGCGATCGATAAAGATCGAATGGATCGCCTGGATAAGTAGTCGATAACCGCTGGGAGACAACGACTTGGAAGATATCACCAGCCGTAATATGTGCCTTGGCTTTGTCCACATTGGCGCAAAATTCGGCTTTGGAAGTATTGCTAGTATATTCGGGCGGGAGTTCTGTCAACGGCGGACTAGGCTGAGGTGGAGTCCATTCCAGAAACTTCGATGTCAGTGGTTGTTTGAGCTTTTCAACTAGGGTTTTAACTCGATCGATCGCCTGACTATAGGCTAGCTCGAGATTACCATCACAAGCTCCCACATCTGCATAAGCGATCGCCCAAATCTTCCGTTTCACCTGGTCAAATACAATCAGATGGTCTGCCTGCATCCACAAGCCATCTGGTAGGTCTTCAGCACTAGCCGGATGGACAGGTACTCTAGATTCAATCCATTTCATCAATTCGTAGCCCCAGAAGCCAAATAGCCCCCCGATTCCGCCTGGAAGCTGGGGCAGTTTGACAGGTTTGTATGGCTCTAAACAATCAGCCAGGATCTGAAACGGATCGCCTGTAAATTTAGTGACAGTCCCATCGCGATGAGTTTGGGTGGTGTTGTCTCCTCTGGTTTCCAATATCCATAATGGATTGCAACCGAGGAAACTATAACGTCCAACAGTTTCCCCACCTTCGACAGATTCTAGCAAGAAGTTATAGGATTGACCCGCACACACCTTATACCATGCCGAAATAGGGGTATCTAAATCCGCAACCCATTCTTGATAAACGGGAATGAAGTTACCTTGGCTGGCGAGTTGACTGAATCGATCAAAACTGGGGAAAATCATTACACAGATTGCGGCAGGGTATCTTTCTTATTGTGCCAGTTTAGGGCAATAATTTTACAGAGATAGATCTAAGCTAACGAAGGTTTATAATTTGAGATAGCAGCATTACCTCGCTAGATAGTCGTCGCTTTTGGGTTACTCGTTCAAAATAATTACGTGCGTCCACTAACAACTAATGATTTAGGCATCGAGGGAAATATTGAAGATATCCAAGGGACATTTTCGATGCAAAATGGGATTGCGATCGTCAAAATCGATTTTATTCAAGGAGATATCAAAAATCCATTTAGAATACTTAGCAATCTGCAGCAAAGAGCAATAGAGTCAGGAGCCAGTAAGTTAAGAATCGAAGCTACTGTAGTTAACGAGAAATTATACAACGCTTTAACCAAGCGTTATGGAATGAAAACATCAGGAGGAATAGATACGATCGAGATTACCTTTAAAAAGTGAAATCAGGAGATAAACAACATGGACTTTACCATATTAGCTCATAAAAATCTCGACAGTCTACATGGC
>JAJAYU010000254.1 GCA_026786125.1 Chamaesiphon sp. | reverse complement strand
GCATGAGCGCGGAGTGATTCCTTGATCACCATCTTCTCTGGATTCGTCACCAATCGAACCGAAGAAACAGTATTGTCCATCAAAATTTTCTGCAAAGCTTCGATTTGCTCATAAAATTCGTAAGGCGCATCCATTACCTCCTTATTTGGTAAAGAGAAACCTGCAATTGGTCGGAAAAATGGTTCGACTAAAGGTCTCAGTGCCACCGAAACAGCTTGTAATGGCTTATAAAACTTCCGCATATACCAACCACCAACTTCCGGCAAACTCAGCAACCTTAGTGCAGTTCCCGTCGGTGCTGAGTCAATAATCAACACATCATAAATCCCCTCATCAAAATGCCGCTTCATCCGCACCAGCCCAAAAATCTCATCCATGCCTGGTAAGATTGCCAATTCCTCAGCTTGAACCCCTTCCATTCCTCGCGCTTGAAGCACATCGGTGATGTATCGTTTGACTGCGCCCCAATTACCTTCTAGCTCCTTGAGTGCATCCAATTCCGCACCCCATAAGTTCGGCCGAACTTCGCGGGGTTCGTGTCCCATCTCCATGTCGAAACTATCAGCGAGAGAGTGAGCGGGATCGGTACTGAGCACCAGAGTCCGATGACCTAATTCGGCGCACCGCAATCCAGTTGCCGCCGCGACGGAGGTTTTGCCTACACCACCTTTACCAGTCCTCAAAATTAAACGCATATTCTCTCTGTTGTGGTCGAGTAATTTGTGGCGCAGCCTCTCGATAAGAGGATCGCTGATCTCGATCTTAGCGGTTTTTTTGCGAACGGGGTATTCATGATCGGCGGGAGAATGCTACTGTGTTTGGTAATTTCGCGATCGTGCATCCAGAACATGAGTAATCCTGAGAAAACCGCCACGGCTCCTGCACCAGCATCTGTAGATATCGATCGCGCCAAGGCGAGTTTACAGCAAAGTTTGTCTCGATATGCTGCCGCACAAGTCGGCGAAGTTTCTCCCCGCTTACAGAGCGATCTGGACACTTTAGCAAATACTTTAGCCAAGCTAGAGCAGACTAATTATAGTATTGCGGTATTTGGGATGGTCAGTCGGGGCAAATCAGCGGTGCTAAATGCTTTGCTCGGTAAAAAAGTCCTCGAAACAGGGCCACTCAATGGGGTGACTCGGTTTCCCAGATCGGTTCGGTGGTCGTCAGATGGGATCATCCAAATCGACCTGATCGATACGCCTGGACTGGATGAAATCGATGGGGAAGCCCGCGCTGAAATGTCAGCAGAAGTTGTGCGCCAAGCAGACTTAATTTTGTTTGTTATTGCAGGTGATATTACCCAATTAGAATATCAGTCCTTATGTGAATTACGTCAAGCCCAAAAGCCATTATTACTAGTATTTAATAAGTCCGATCTTTTTCCCGAAATCGAACGACAAGTGATCTACCAACAGTTGCAAAACTTAAGTGGTGGAAGTACCAGTGATGAATTATTGCAGCGATTATTATCGGCAGATGAAGTCGTGATGATTGCCGCCGATCCAACGCCACTGCAAGTTCGGATCGAATATGCCGATGGTACCCAAAAAACTGAATGGGAAAAACCCGAACCCCAAATCGAACCACTTCAAGCTAAAATTCAAGAATTATTAACACGAGAAGGTCGATCTTTACTAGCGATCAATGCCTTAGTTCAAGCTCGATCGGCTGAATCAAATTTAGCAAAAAGTACTCTCGCAAGGATGAAATCAGAAGCAAATACTTTGGTCTGGAAATTTGCTAGATATAAAGCGATCGCTGTGGCAGCAAACCCGATCGCCGTTTTCGATGTATTGGGTGGAGTATTAGTAGATTTATGGTTGATTCGATCGCTAGCCAAGCTCTACAATCTCCCGATGACCAATTATGAGCTGACTAAACTATTAAATGGAATTATCTTTAGTGGTGCTAGTTTATTATTAGGTGAATTAGCGACTGGCATCGTCTTTGGTGTGGGGAAAACAGCCGCACTACTGATCGGCTCCACAGTGAATGTGACAGCAATTCCTGGCTATCTGGGTGCAGGTGCGGTACAAGGTGCGATCTCCGGTTATGGTGCGTACATGGTCGGAAAAGCCGCCCAAATTTACCTCGAAGCAGGTTGTACCTGGGGACAATTGGGTGCAAATACAGTCATCAAAGAAATACTCGATCGAGTCGATGATGCCACTATTATTTCACGATTACGGGATGAATTGTTGCCTAAGTCCACACCTGAAAATCCACTAACTTCCCCAGAATAGTAACAAAATAACGTCAGCTTGATGGATCGCCATTTCTCACGAATTCACCATCAGTATTATGAAGATCTGCACACAACTTGATCGGCTACTGAAAAGATACTAGCGACGATCTCAGGGTACTAGCTTATACTAGTAACGCACACCATTACCTCCGGCTAACGCGAACGGCAAGACGTAGATGAACCCTTATACAGCCTCCTTAGATTCTGGTTGGCGGCATGAATTTATTGAAACCAACAATATTCGCTTACACTGCGTCACGCAAGGTGAAGGCGAGTTAGTAATTTTATTACATGGTTTTCCTGAATTTTGGTACTCATGGCGACATCAAATTCCGGCTCTCGCCCGTCACTTCAAAGTAGTTGTCCCCGATTTGCGTGGTTATAATTATTCTGATAAGCCCCTAAGTGGCTACGATCTCGATACCCTCAGTAACGATGTCCAGGGGCTAATCAAGTCACTAGGGTATGCTAAAGCGCATATTGCTGGACATGACTGGGGTGGTTCAATTGCTTGGCATCTAGCCCAAAAATGCCCGCAAATGCTCGATCGATTAGCCATCCTCAATGCGCCCCATCCTCAGCGGTTATGGCAGGAAATGGGTAGTAATATCGACCAATTGCGCCGGAGTTGGTACATGCTGGCATTTCAAGTGCCTGGTTTGCCAGAATGGTTGATCAAACAAAATCTCAAAGATTTTATCCTCAATGTTTTTCGGGGACAAGCTGTCAGAAAGGGAGCTTTTACAGCAGAAGATAATCAGATTTATCAAGAAGCTTTAGAAAAACCTGGGGTTTTAGCTGCTGCACTTAATTACTATCGCTATTTACTCGCACCCCAAAATTGGTTAAATAACTGGAATAATTCACCGCTTCAAATAACAGTCCCGACTCTGATACTTTGGGGTGAAG